>JAZBLM010000031.1:0-28842 GCA_037033225.1 Pseudomonadota bacterium | reverse complement strand
CGACGCCAAGCACGTAACCCGCTTCACGCGGCAGCCACCCGCGAGAGGGTGCCCCCCGTTCGACACCACCCCGTCCGAACGCGGACAATAGGCCATCAGCGGCCCCGGGCCGCGCCCTGTTTCCGCTGCAAGGACCTCCCCCATGGCCGCACGCAAAACCGCCCCCAACGCCCGGACATTCGCCATCGAGGTGCATGCCAGCCCCACCAGGCCGCTCGGCATGGCGCCCGCCACCTTCCTGCGGGACTACTGGCAGAAGCGCCCGCTGCTGATCCGCAACGCCTTCCCCGGCTTCCAGACCCCCGTGCAGCCTGAAGACCTGGCTGGCCTGGCCTGCGAGAACGGCGTGCTGGCGCGGCTGATCGAGCACGACCGTGCCAACGACGGCTGGCGCGTGCGCACCGGGCCGTTCGAGGAGAGCGTCTTCCCGGCCCTGCCCGAACAGGACTGGACGCTGCTGGTGCAGGACGTGGACAAGTGGGACCCCGACGTGCGCGCGCTGATCGCCCACTTCGATTTCCTGCCGCGCTGGCGGATGGACGATGTGATGATCAGCTTCGCCGCTCCCGGCGGCTCGGTCGGCGCACACGTCGACCAGTACGACGTGTTCCTGCTGCAGGGCCACGGCCATCGCCGCTGGCAGATCGACGCCAGTGAATCCATCCGGGGCAAGCGCCCGCCGCTGGCGTTCCGTCCGGACATCGAACTCAAGCAGCTCACCACGTTCAAGCCAAGCCATGACTGGGTGCTGGCGCCTGGCGACATGCTTTACCTGCCGCCCAACGTGCCGCACAACGGCGTGGCCGAAGACGCCTGCCTGACGTTCTCCTTCGGCATGCGCGCGCCGGCGTCGGCCGAACTGATCAGCGACTATCTGGACACGCTGGTGGTGGACGCCGATGAGGCCATCCGCTACCAGGACCCGGACCTGAAGCTGCCCGAAGATCCGAACGAGATCGACGTGGCGGCGATGAACCGCGTGGTCGCAGCCCTCAATGCCATCCGCATGAATGATCCGGACCGTCTCGGCGACTGGTTCGGCCGCTTCATCACCACCTACCGCGCCGCCGGCGAAGTCATGCCCAGCGGGCCGGCACCGTCGCTGGACGAAGTGGACCATGCGCTGGCCAATGGCCTGCTGCTGGAGCGCCACCCGTGGGCGCGACTGGCCTGGCGTCGGGCCAAACGCGGCGCCAGCCTGTACTGCAGCGGGCTGGACCTCAGCGTCGCGGTCAAGGACGCGCAGCGCATCGCGGCGGCCGAACGCCTGGACGAAGCGGCCTGGCGTGGACTGACCGTCAAGGGGCGGCAGGCACTGCAGGAGCTGATGGTGCTCGGCTTCTACCAGTTGACCGATCCCGACGCCATGGATGACGAACCGGAAGATACGTCCAGCGCCGATGAGGCGGTGATCCAGGCGGTCGACACCGTAGAGACTGTCGAGGTCGACGACTTCTCCGACGATGTGCGCGAAGTCAACGTGCATGAGGATGGCGTGGAAGTGGTCGTCAGCTTCGATGAGGATGACGAGGACGAAGACGCCGCCGACACCGATGCCGCAGCGGAGGGCGCCGGCCAGCGCCGGCACTGAGCATGGCCGGTTTCACGGTCCTGCGCGCGGCGCACGCCGACCACCACGCGGCGATCCACGCGGTCCGCCAGCAGGTCTTCGTCGTCGAACAGGGGGTGCCGGCCGAGCTGGAACGGGATGCGCTGGATCCGGTCTGCACCCACGTGCTCGCCTGTGATGCCGATGGCATGCCGATCGGTACCGGCCGACTGCTGCCGGACGGCCGGATCGGGCGTATGGCGGTGCAGGCAGCCTGGCGCAACCGGGGCGTGGGCGAGGCCGTCCTCGACGCCCTCGTGACCGCGGCCGCCGAAGCCGGCCTGCACGCCGTGCACCTGCACGCCCAGCTGCCCGCCGCTGACTTCTATGCACGCCAGGGCTTCATTCCCGAAGGGCAGACCTTCGAAGAGGCCGGCATCACGCACCTGCAGATGCGCCGCACCCTCGGCGCTGCGGTCGCACTTGAAGGTCTGCAGTCGGCGGTGGCGGTCACCACGGCGGTCATCCACCGTGCCCGGCGCCAGCTGTGGCTGCACAGCCGGCAGCTGGATCCGGGCCTGCTGGACGCCGCGCCGGTGCAGGCCGCGCTGCGCCGTTTCGCGACCCGTGCGCATGACAAACAGCTGCGGGTGATCGTGCATGACGCCGCAGCGGCCCAGGCTGCCGGCGCCCCGCTGCTGGCCCTGCTGCAGCGGCTGCCCAGCGTGGTGCAGGTGCGTGAAGTCAGCGACCCTGTGGACCGCGCCCTGGCCTCGGCCTGCATCACCAACGACGCCGGTGACTACTACTTTCGTCTCATGGGCCATCGGCTCGACGGTGAGGCGGGCATCGCCCTGCCCTCGCGTGCGCAACCGCATGCGCAGCAGTTGCAGCGTGTCTGGGAGCGTTCGCGCCTCTGCAGCGAACTGCGCGCGCTGGGGATCTGACCGCGCCGACGCCCCGCAACCTGTCTGGCAGCGGGACCGGGACCGGGTGCAGCGCCCGTCTCACGCCCCTTCCAAGGCGGATGGGGGTACAATTTGGGTGTTTGAACGCGCCCGGACATGGCTATTCATCAAGCCGGCCGGGTACTTCCAGAGCCTACCCCACAAGCGAATAATCACACTCCATCGTGGACAATCTACTGAAGCAGTTTGCGCAGTCATCGCAGCTCGCCGGCGGCAACGCCTCCTATGTCGAGGATCTGTACGAGCAGTACCTCGTCTCCCCGGACAGCGTCGATGCCAAATGGAAGGCCTACTTTGACGGTTTCCAGGGCCGTGAAGCGGGTGACATCCCCCATTCGGCCGTCATCGCGCACATTGCCGAGGCCGCCAAGGGCGCGCTGAACAGCGGCACCGGCGAAGGTGCCGGCGACGAGCGCGAGCGCAACGTCGGCCGCCTGATCACCGCCTACCGTTCGCGCGGCCACCTGGGTGCCCGCCTGGATCCGCTTGGCCTGGCCGAGCCGACCAATCCGCCGGACCTGGGCCTGCCCTTCCACAGCCTGTCCGACGGTGACCTGAACGATGAGTTCAGTACCGGCGGCGTCGGCGGCCAGCCGCGCATGAAGCTGCGCGATCTGCTGGCACGTCTGAAGGCGACCTACACCGGGTCGATCGGCGCGGAGTTCATGCACATCTCCGAAGTCGAGCAGCGCCAGTGGATCTACAAAAAGCTCGAACTCGCCGGCGGCGATTACGCGCTGGATGCCGATACCAAGCGCCGCACGCTGGAGCGCCTGACCGCGGCAGAAGGCCTGGAACGCTACCTGCACACCAAGTACGTGGGGCAGAAGCGCTTCTCGCTGGAAGGCGGTGATTCGCTGATCCCGATGATGGACACGATCATCCGCGATGCCGGCAAGGACGGCGTCAAGGACGTGGTGATCGGCATGGCCCACCGCGGCCGCCTGAACGTGCTGGTCAATACGCTGGGCAAGAACCCGCGCAAGCTGTTCGACGAATTCGAAGGCAAGTTCGAGCACGACGACCACGCCTCGGCGGGCGACGTGAAGTACCACATGGGCTTCTCGGCCGACGTCAGCACCGACGGCGGTCCGGTCCATCTGGCACTGGCGTTCAACCCGTCGCACCTGGAAATCGCCGATCCGGTCGTGGCGGGCTCGGTGCGTTCGCGCCAGGAACGCCGCAACGACACCGACCGCAAGCAGGTGATGCCGATCATCATCCACGGCGACGCGGCGTTTGCCGGCCAGGGCGTGGTGATGGAGCTGTTCCAGATGTCCCAGGCGCGCGGCTTCGCCGTCGGCGGCACGGTGCACATCGTGGTCAACAACCAGGTCGGCTTCACCACGTCGAACCCGCGCGATGCGCGCTCCACGCTGTACTGCACCGACGTGGCGAAGATGATCGCCGCGCCGGTCTTCCACGTGAACGGCGACGATCCCGAAGCGGTCGTGTTCGCGGCGAAGCTGGCCTTCGAGTTCCGCCAGAAGTTCGCCAAGGACGTGGTCATCGACCTGATGTGCTATCGCCGCTGGGGCCACAACGAGGCCGACGAGCCGGCGATCACCCAGCCGCTGATGTACCAGGTGATCCGCAAGCACAAGACCACCCGCGAGATGTACGCCGAGCAGCTGGAACAGGCTGGTGTGATCGAAGCCGGCGCCGGCAAGTCGCTGGTCGACGGTTACCGGGTCAAGCTGGACAGTGGCGAATACACCACGGACCTGGCCAAGGTCGAGAAGACCCCGACCAGCAGCCCGCTGTTCGTCGACTGGCCGAAGCTGCTGGACGGCAAGCTCTCCGACAGCATTTCCACCGCCGTGGGCATGGACAGGCTGACCGCGCTGGCCAAACAGATCACCACCATTCCGGACAGCGTGCAGGTGCATTCGCGCGTGGCCAAGGTGTACGACGACCGTCGAAAGATGGCCGCCGGTGAGATTCCGGGCGACTGGGGCTTCGCCGAGAACCTGGCCTACGCCACCCTGCTGGACGAAGGCCATCGTCTGCGCCTGGTTGGCCAGGACGTCGGCCGCGGCACGTTCACCCATCGCCACGCGATCCTGCACGACCAGAACACCGACCAGTACTACCTGCCGCTGCGCGAGCTGGTGGATTCGCCGGAGAAGGCGACCATCATCGACTCGTTGCTCAGCGAAGAGGCAGTGATGGCGTTCGAGTACGGCTTCTCGACCACCGACCCGGGCACGCTGTGCATCTGGGAAGGCCAGTTCGGTGACTTCGCCAACGGTGCGCAGGTCGTGATCGACCAGTTCATCGCGGCCGGTGAAGCCAAGTGGGGCCGCCTGACCGGCCTGACCCTTCTGCTGCCGCACGGCTACGAAGGCCAGGGCCCGGAACACAGCTCGGCGCGCCTGGAGCGCTTCCTGCAGCTGTGCGCGCTGGAGAACATGCTGGTGGTCGTCCCCTCGACGCCGGCGCAGGCCTTCCACATGCTGCGCCGCCAGCAGCACCTGACCACCCGCAAGCCGCTGATCGTGATGTCGCCCAAGTCGCTGCTGCGCCACAAGCTGGCCGTGTCGACGCTGGAGGAACTGGCCAACGGCGAGTTCCAGCATCTGATCGGCGATGACAAGGCTGACCCGAAGAAGGTCAAGCGCGTGGTGCTGTGCTCGGGCAAGGTCTACTACGATCTGCTGGAAGACCAGACCAAGCGTGGCCAGGACGATGTGGCGATCATCCGCGTGGAACAGCTGTATCCGTTCCCGCGTGCGCTGCTGGCCGCCGAACTCAGGAAGTACGGCAAGGCCACCGACGTGGTGTGGACACAGGAAGAGCCGCAGAACCAGGGGGCGTGGTACCAGATCCGCCACCATCTGCAGTTCTGCGTGGCCGATGGCCAGAGCCTGCACTATGCCGGTCGCGCGCGTTCGGCTTCGCCGGCTGCCGGCCACATGGCGGACCACATCATCGAGCAGCAGAAGCTCGTCGCCGATGCACTGGTCAACCCGTTCGACGACGCGGTCGCCGAATAACTCCCCCATTCCAAGAACAACGAACCCAGGAAGCTCCCGCATGGCCACCGAAGTCAAAGTCCCGGTACTGCCCGAATCCGTCTCCGACGGCACCATCGCCACCTGGCACAAGAAGGTGGGCGACGCCGTCAAGCGCGACGAGAACCTGGTCGACCTGGAAACCGACAAGGTCGTTCTGGAAGTCCCGTCCACCGTTGACGGCGTGCTGAAGGAAATCAAGTTCCAGGAAGGCGACACGGTCACCAGCGCCCAGGTGCTGGCGATCATCGAGGAAGGTGCGGTGGCCGAAGCCGCCGCGCCGGCCCCGGCCGCTGAAGAAAAGAAGGCCGAGGCTGCTCCGGCCAAGGCCGCCGCACCGGCACCCGCTGCTGCCGCGCCTGCCCCGGCCGCGAAGTCCGCTGCGGACGCCCTGCCCCCGGGTGCCCGCTTCTCGGCGATCACCGAAGGCGTGAATCCGGCCGACGTGGACGGCACCGGTCGTCGCGGCGCGGTCACCAAGGAAGACATCGTCAACTACGCCCGCAACGGCGGTGCCGGCAAGGCCGGTGGCGCGCGTCCGGAAGAGCGCGTGCCGATGACCCGCATGCGCAAGCGCATCGCCGACCGCCTGATGGAGTCGAAGAACGGCACCGCCATGCTGACGACCTTCAACGAGGTCAACCTGTCCAAGGTGTCGGCCGCGCGCAAGGAACTGCAGGAAGAGTTCCAGAAGGCCCATGGGATCAAGCTGGGCTTCATGAGCTTCTTCGTGAAGGCCGCCGCCAACGCACTGCAGCGCTTCCCGCTGGTCAATGCCTCCATCGACGGCAGCGACATCATCTATCACGGCTTCTCGGACATCTCCATTGCCGTGTCCACCGACAAGGGCCTGGTCACGCCGGTGCTGCGCAACGTGGAGCGCCAGTCGTTCGCCGACATCGAGAAGGGCATCGGCGAATACGCCAAGAAGGCCCGTGACGGCAAGCTGAGCCTGGACGACCTGCAGGGCGGCACGTTCACCGTGACCAATGGCGGCACCTTCGGTTCGCTGCTGTCCACGCCGATCATCAACCCGCCGCAGAGCGCGATCCTGGGCATGCACGCAATCAAGGAACGCCCGATCGCCGAGAACGGCCAGGTCGTGATCGCACCGATGATGTACCTGGCGCTGTCCTATGACCACCGCATCATCGACGGCAAGGATTCGGTGCAGTTCCTGGTGGACATCAAGAACCAGCTGGAAAACCCGGGCCGCATGCTGTTCGGCCTGTAATCACCGCAGACCCCTCCCCGCCGGGAGGGGTCCGTCGTCTCCGGCGCCCCGCGCCACCGGCCTGCTGCACGGGCCGCGGAAAGCATCAAGGAACTTCAAATGGCTGAACAATTCGACGTCGTCGTGATCGGTGCCGGTCCGGCCGGTTACCACGCCGCCATCCGTGCGGCGCAGCTGGGCCTGAAGACGGCCTGCATCGACGCCGCCCTCGGCAAGGACGGCAAGCCCGCCCTCGGTGGCACCTGCCTGCGCGTGGGCTGCATTCCGTCCAAGGCGCTGCTGGATTCCTCGCGCCAGTACTGGAACATGGGCCACATCTTTGGCGACCACGGCATCAGCTTCAAGGATGCGAAGATGGACGTTGAAGCGATGGTTGGCCGCAAGGACAAGATCGTCAAGCAGTTCACCGGCGGCATCGCGATGCTGTTCAAGGCGAACAAGATCACCCCCTACTACGGCTTCGGCGAGCTGCAGCCGGGCAACGTGGTCAAGGTCAAGCAACACGACGGCAGCATCGTCGAGCTCAAGGGCACCAACGTGATCCTCGCCGCCGGCTCGGATGCGATCGAGCTGCCGTCCGCCAAGTTCGACGGCGCCAGCATCGTCGACAACGTCGGCGCGCTGGACTTCAGCGAAGTGCCCAAGCGCCTGGCGGTCATCGGCGCCGGCGTGATCGGCCTGGAACTGGGCAGCGTGTGGAAGCGCCTGGGCGCCGAGGTCACCATCCTCGAAGCGCTGCCGGACTTCCTGGCCCTGGCCGATGCCGAAGTGGCCAAGACCGCGCTGAAGGAATTCAAGAAGCAGGGTCTGGACATCAAGCTGGGCGCCAAGGTCTCCAAGACCGAGCTCGCCGGCAAGGGCAAGAAGCAGGAGGTCGTCGTCACCTATACCGATAGCGAAGGCGAGAAGAGCCTGACCGTGGACAAGCTGCTGGTGGCCGTGGGCCGCCGCGCCGCGAGCAAGGGCCTGCTGGCCGAAGGCACCGGGGTCAAGCTCAACGAGCGCGGCCAGATCGAAGTCGATGCGCATTGCCACACCGGCGTCGATGGCGTGTGGGCGATCGGCGACTGCGTGCGCGGGCCGATGCTGGCGCACAAGGGCTTCGAGGAAGGCATCGCGGTCGCCGAGCTGATCGCCGGTCTGCCGGGCCACGTCAACTTCGACACCATCCCGTGGGTCATCTACACCGAGCCGGAGCTGGCCTGGGTCGGCAAGACCGAGCAGCAGCTGAAGGCCGAGGGCATTCCGTACAAGGCCGGCAGCTTCCCGTTCGCCGCCAACGGCCGTGCCGTCGCGATGATCGAGCCGAGCGGTTTCGTGAAGGTGCTGGCGCATGCGGAAACCGATCGCATCCTGGGCATGCATCTGGTCGGCGCGAACGTGTCCGAACTGGTGCACGAAGGCGTGCTGACCATGGAGTTCAGTGGCTCGGCCGATGACCTGGCCCGCATCTGCCACGCGCATCCGTCGCTGTCGGAAGTCGTGCACGATGCCGCCATGGCGGTGAGCAAGCGCGCGATCCACAAGGCGAACTGATCCGCCCTCGGGAGTGACGGCCGCTGGCCGTCATGCCTTTCTCAACAAAAACCCCGCCAAGGCGGGGTTTTTGTTGCGCCATCCTCAGGCGGCCTGCGGCCGCCCTCCTCCCAGCAGCCGGGCCGGCAGCATCAGCACCGCGCCGAGGAAGGCGAACACAGCCGAGACGGTCACCCCGACCAGCCGCAACGGCAGGCTCAGCAGCCAGACCAGCGGCCAGGCAAGCAGGGCGAGGATCGCCAGTGGCCAGCACAGCACGAACAGCAGGCACCACACGCCCAGCGCGAACAAGGTCTTCATGACAGGTCTCCCTGGCGGCACCGAGCCGCCCTGGGGTCATCCTTGCTGCCGGACTGCAGCACCGCAACCGGTGTGCGACGAAACCCGGGATGGGCCGACGAACAGGGTTTGCGGGGGGAGAGAGCGTGACGACCAACGGTCGTCACCCACCAACGGTAGCGCCGAGCCATGCTCGGCGGGCGATCCGGTGTTACTCGAATGAACCCACCGAGTCGTGCGACAGGTTGTCGAACCGGGTGTACTCACCGAAGAACTTCAGCTTGCACGAGCCCGTCGGACCACCACGGTGCTTGCCGATGATGATCTCGGCCAGCCCCTTGTCGGGCGAGTTTTCCTTGTTGTAGTAATCATCGCGATAAATGAACACGATCATGTCCGCATCCTGCTCGATAGCGCCGGATTCGCGTAGATCGGCCATCACCGGCCGCTTGTCGGTGCGCGTCTCCAGCGAGCGGTTGAGCTGCGACAACGCGATCACGGGCACATTGAGTTCCTTGGCCAGGCCCTTCAGGTTTCGCGAGATCTCCGAGATTTCCGTCGCGCGGTTCTCGCTGTTGCCCGGCACGCTCATCAGCTGCAGGTAATCGATCACGATCAGCCCCAGGTCATGCTCGCGCTTCAGGCGGCGGCATTTGGAGCGCAGGATTTCAGGCGATACGCCAGGCGTGTCATCGATGAAGATCTTGGTTTCCTTCAGCATCCGGATCGCGCCGGTGACCCGGCTCCAGTCCTCGTCTTCCAGCTGGCCGGTGCGCAGGCGCTGGGCGTTGATGCGGCCATTGGACGAGATCAGGCGCATCGCCAGCTGCGAGGCCGACATTTCCATGGAAAACACCGCAACGCCCTTCTTCGATTTGATCGCGGCGTACTCGGCGATGTTCAGTGCGAAGGTCGTCTTGCCCATCGCAGGGCGCGCGGCGAGGATGATCAGATCGGTCGGTTGCAGCCCGGCGGTCATCGCGTCGAAGTCGGCATAGCCGGTCGGCAGACCGGTGATGTTGCCGCCATTCTCGAAGCGGTTGCGCAGTTCTTCGAAGGCATCCTTCAGCGCCCCCGGCATCGCCACGAAATCCGTGCGACCGCGGGCACCCTGTTCGGCAATGGCGAAGACGGATTTTTCCGCGGTCGCCAGCAGTTCGCTGCTGTCACGGCCCTCCGGCTGGAAACCGTCGTTGACGATGTCCGTGCCCACCTGGATGAGCTGGCGCAGTACGGCCTTGTCACGCACGATTTCGGCATACGCCACGATGTTGGCCGCCGACGGCGTGGTGCTGGCCAGCTCGATCAGATAAGCGCCGTCGCCGACCAGATCCATCTTGCCCTGCGATTCAAACCACTCCCCCAGGGTGACCGCATCGAAGGGGCGGTCGCGCTCGGAAAGCTCGCGGATGGCGCGATAGATGGTCTGGTGGTCACGCCGGTAGAAGTCGCTTTCGGTCAACTGGTCGTTGACCCGATCAAACGCATCCGGCGCCAGCATCAGACCGCCCAGCACCGCCTGCTCGGCCTCGACCGAGTGCGGCGGTACGCGCAGCGAATCAATACGCGATTCATCGCGGTCGAAGCGATCGGAACGCTCCCTGCGATCAGACTTGAAGCCGGAACGAGCAGCCATGCGGCGTGATTTCCTACATAAATGGCGAGATCAGTGTAGGCATTCGCCTTGCCGCGCCGCCATGGACAACCCTGTGGATAAACCGTGAAAAACGGGGTATATCCACAGGTGTCCGGCGGTGCTGCCGCAGGGGCGTCACGCTACCTGGAACAGGCAGCGTTGCGGTGCCTGACGCCCTATTATCGCAGATCGCGACCGATTGGCCGGCGAACCGGCCGCAACCGGTCAGCGCGCCGTTGCGTGGGCCTGGACCAGGGCGAGGAACGCGTCGACGAAGCCCTGCAGGAACTCCGCCGTGCCTTCATTGCTGATGGTGCCGGCGTCGTCGATGAGGCCGTCCTTGAAGTGCAGGAAGGCCTCCGGCTGGCCCAGCACCGGCATGTCCAGGTAAGCGAGGATGTTGCGCAGGTGCTGCTGTGCCAGCGCTGTGCCGATGACACCGACCGAGGCGCCGATGACGGCGGCCGGCTTGCCGGCGAAGGCGCTGTCGCCGTAGGGGCGCGAGCCGATATCGATGGCATTCTTCAACACCCCGGGCACCGACCGGTTGTACTCGGGGGTGACGAACAGCACCGCGTCCGCGGCGCGGATCTGTTGTTTGAGCCGCGTTGCTTCGGCGGGATAGTCAGCGTCGAAGTCCTGGTTGTACAGCGGCAGGTCGCCGATCTGCACGAACTCAAAGCGCGCCTTGCCCTCGGCGAGCTTCTCCAGCGCGCGTGCCAGCTTGAGGTTGATCGAGGCCTTGCGCAGGCTGCCGACCAGGACGGCGATGGTGGGGGTTGCCATGGGATTCACCAGTAGGGGGACGGGATCCCCAGCCTAGGCAGCGTGCCCGTTGCAGCAGGTGAAACCGGCGAATCCACGTCGCTGATCATGCCTGTCGTGCATGCCTGTCGTGCATGCCTCAGCCGGCTGCACGCCCTTCGCATGCGGTGCTCCCGCGCACCTCCCGCCAGTGCGCCTGCCACGCCTGGAACATGAGCACATTCCACAGATGCGTGTGCCACTTGCGCTGGCCGCCCACGAAGGCCTGCCAGAGCGGCTGCACGGCCGCCGCCGACAACACGCCCTCGCGCTGTAGGCGGCCGGGATCGAGGAGTTCTTCCGCCCACGGGCGCAGATCACCGCGCAGCCACTCACTGACTGGCGCGCCGAAGCCGCGCTTGGGCCGGTGTACCATCGACTGCGGAACATAGCGGCCCAGTACCCGCTTCAGCAGCACCTTGCTGACGTCGTCCTCCCGCTTGAATGCCAGCGGCAAGGACCATGCAAACTCGGCCACGCGCCAGTCCAGCAGCGGCGCACGTGCCTCCAGACTCACGGCCATCGAAGTGCGGTCGACCTTGCACAGCAGGTCATCAGGCAGGTAGTTCACGAAATCGGCCAGCATCATCGCATCGGCCGGCGTTCCCCCGCCATGCAGGGGGTCGGCCAGGTCGTAGAAGCTGCCGGCTCCCGCAGCGCCCTGCACCGCAGCCACCGGATCGCGCCAGCGCGAAATCCGGTTGCGGTACACGTCCCCTATGCCTCGTGCGCCCGACTCCGCCAGCAGCGCGGCCAGGCCCCCGGTACGCGACGCCTCGCCCCTGCCCCCGGCGCGTGTACCCATCCAGCGCCGCAGCGGCGCCGGCACCCTGCTCAGCATCTGCCAGTTGCGCAGCGCGCGTACGTAGCGCATGTAACCGAAGAACAGCTCATCTCCACCGTCGCCGGACAGCGCCACCGTGACGCCCTGGCGCGCCAGCCGCGCGACCAGCGCCGTCGGCACCTGCGACGCATCGGCGAACGGCTCGTCGAACATCGCCGGCAGCTGCGGCACCACCGCCAAAGCGTCCGCGCCGCTGACATAAAGCTCGGTGTGGTCACAGCCCAGGTGGCCGGCAAGCTCCTTGGCCAGAGGCGCTTCGTCGTGGTGCGATCCGGTGAAACCGATGCTGAAACTGTGGACCGGCGTGCTGCTCTGCGCCTGCATCAAGGCCGCCACCAGGGACGAATCGGTGCCACCGGACAGGAATACCCCGACCGGCACGTCCGCCACCATGCGCAGGCCGACCGCATCATGCAGCAGCGAATCGAGCTGCTGCTCGGCCTCGTCGATGCTGCCCTGGAACGGCGAGGACAGCGCCGCCTGCATGCGTGCCCGTGCATCCCAGAACGGGCGCTGCGCCTGCTCAGGCCGGTGCGCGGCCGCGCCGGCGGCCACACTGTCCGCGTCCAGCCGCAGCACCCGGCCCGGCATCAGCTTGAAGCAGTCCTGGTGGATGCTGTGCGGCGCCGGAATGTAGTCCAGCCGCAGCAGCAGCGTCAGCGCATCGCGGTCGATGTCGTTGTCGAAGTCCGGGTGCTGCCACAACGCCTTCAGCTCCGAGCCGAACACCAGCGTGCCGCCCGCCCAGCCGTAATACAGCGGCTTCTTGCCGACCCGGTCGCGCGCCAGCCACAGGCATCGCTCGCTGCGGTCCCACAGCGCGATGGCGAACATGCCGTTGCAGCGCTGCAGCGTGTCCTCAAGTCCCCATTGCAGGAACGCGGCCAGCAGCACCTCGGTATCGGAGTGACCGCGGAAGGCGTGTCCCAGCGGCTCCAGTTCAGCGCGCAGGGCGGCGAAGTTGTAGACCTCGCCGTTGTAGGCGATCACATA
Source organism: Pseudomonadota bacterium (assembly GCA_037033225.1). Taxonomy (GTDB): domain Bacteria; phylum Pseudomonadota; class Gammaproteobacteria; order Xanthomonadales; family Xanthomonadaceae; genus Stenotrophomonas. The sequence goes on along the minus strand of JAZBLM010000031.1, from coordinate 15,985 downwards.
GCGGCCGTCCGACGAGGTCATCGGCTGATGCCCCAGCGGCGACAGGTCCAGGATGCTCAACCGGCGATGGGCCAACGCGATCCCTGCGGTTTCATCGACCCAGACGCCACGGTCATCAGGCCCACGATGCAGCAGCGCATCGCCCATGCGGCCGGCAAGCGCCTGCAGCGGTGCGGCCTCCATCGACGGCGTCGGCGACAAGATTCCTGCCAATCCACACATGCATCGTTACCTGCGCCAGGACCAGGGCGGCGCTCAATGCAGCATTGTCGCCCGCCGCACGTCGGGTTGTCCCCTCTCACGTTGCCAGACCGGAGCCCGCCTGTGCCCGGCTTACCGACCGGGGGCCGAGGCGGCATCGAAGCGGGCCTGCACCTCGGCTGTCACTGCCGGCATCGGCACGAAGCCGGGCTGCCCGCGCACACGCTGCAGCCAACCGCGCACCGCCGGCCAGGGCTGCAGGTCGACGCCGCCGTCCGCAGCGACATCCGTATAGGCGAACAACGCGATATCGGCGATGCCATAGCGCGCCCCGCTGAACCACGCCGCTGCGGCCAGGTGCTGCTCCATCACAGCCAGCGCTTCGGCAGCCCGCACACGCAGGGCCGGCAGCTCGCCACGCCGCGGAGAATCAGCGGCCGTCCAGCCGCAGACGAAGCGCGCAACCGCGATGCAGGGCTCATGGCTGTACTGCTCGAAGAACATCCAGCGCAGTGTCTGCGCGCGCTCCCAGCCGTCGCTGGACAGGAACGGCGTGCCCTCTGCCAGCCAGAACAGGATGGCATTGGACTCGGGCAACATGCGGCCGTCCTCGCGCACCACCACCGGCACCTTGGCATTCGGGTTCAGCGCCAGGAACGCCGGCTGGCGGGTCTCCCCGTGCGCGCTGTCCACCTCCACCCAGCGGTAACGCGTCCCCAGCTGTTCCAACAGCAGACGCACCTTGTGGCAATTGCCGGACACCGACATGCCATGCACCGTCAGGCCAATACGCTCATTGCTCACACACGCACTCCGTTCTGTTCGATGCCGTAGCCCGCTCGGCGGGCAACCCATGCCTCACGTGACTGGCCCCAGATCTCTACCACCTTCCCATCATGCGGCGCGGGAAGCGCTCCGTTTCGCAGCAGCCCGCTGCCCAGCTTGGCTGCAACCGTCTTCGAATTTATATTGTCCGACGCAATGGTATGGATCACCTCGCTCCAGCCGAGGCAGCCGAACGCCCAGTCGATCGCGGCCGTGGCCGCCTCGCCCGCATAGCCTTGACCCCAGCTGCGGCCGCGGATGCTCCAGCCCACCTCGGTCCCCGGCCAGTCCAGCGGCTGCCAGGGCCCCACCCTGCCGACCCAGTCGCCACTGGACTTCTCGATCACGCTGAACATCGAATAGCCGAACAGATGCCAGGCCCCGGCAAGTGCGCAGAAGCTGCGCCATGCCACGGAGGCGGGCTGCACGCCGCCCAGGTGGGTCATGACGAGAGGATCGGCGTTGAATGCCAGGAACGCCTGCAGATCGTCGGCCTGCGGCGGCCTGAGAATCAAGCGCTCGGTTTCCAGGCGAAGGTCGAACACACTCACCGAACTCTCCTCGAAAAAAAACAGGCCAGCATGCGCTGGCCTGTCAGGGTAGAACATCCGCCATGGCGCAAGCCACGGTCAGATCAGTTACTGTCGGCTTCCCGCGCTGTCGGCTGCGGCGGTCTGGGTCACCAGCTGGCCGTCGACGACCGGGAGGCGATCGCTGGCCGGCTTGTCGTTCATGCGGATCGTCTTTTCAGCACCGTCGTAGCGGTAGGTCACATCGTAGCCCTTGACCACGTCGGTATTGCCCATGGCAATGCGGTTGCCCGGCTTGCTGTCCATCCGCATCGTGCCGGTGGTGCCGTCCTCATTGCGATAGGTCACGTTGTAGCCGGTGACCTGGCTGGACTCGGACGTGGTGGTTTCGGTGTGGCACTGGCGCTCGGTACGGTTGACCACGCGGCCACCGACATGGCGCTTGTCAACGTTGTTGCCGATCATCCCACCGGCCACGGCGCCAGCGGCAGTGGCCACCTTGCGGCCATTACCACCGCCTACCTGGTTGCCCAGCAGGCCACCGATGACCGCCCCGGCCACGGTGCCGCCGACGTTGCCATCGCGCTCGGGGAGGCGCTCCTGCACCACCACGTCCTCGCAGACCTCGTGCGGCGTCTGGGTGCTGGAGGTCTGGCGTACTGCTTCGGTCCCGATCACGGTGGCGTAGGCCTTTTCCTTCTGGGTAACCGGGGCAACCTTCAGCACGTCGGCATACTCCAGGCCCCGCCGCGCATCGACATCCAGCGCATCAGTGCGTGCACCGTCGTCGGCCATGCTGCCATCGGAAAGCGGGGTGCCGTCGGCTGCGGTCATGTAGCCTGGGGCCTTGTCACCGCTCTTGATGAAGGCCGCCGTGGCAATGCCGCCGACCAGCAGTGCGCCCGCAGCGACCAGCGCGGTAGTAGTAGTTGATTTCATGACCTGAGCTCCTTGCGGACCACCCGCAACGTTTACGGGGCAGATTGCAGCACGCGAATGCTGAACGGAATAACGACAGAACCTTTTCATTTGCGCCCCCCATTCAGGAAACGGCCGAACAGTCACCGTGGTAGCGTTTGCAGCCGAACCGACAGGAGACCTCCATGGCCAACCCGATGTTGCTTCCCGTCCTGGGCTGGGCCAGGCGCCTGCGTTACCCCGCTCTGTTCAAGCTCACTGCGGGCCTGTTCCTGGTGACCCTGGTCGTGCCGGATCCGATTCCCTTCGTCGACGAACTCCTGCTCGGGATGGGAACGCTGCTCCTGGCCAACTGGAAAACGCGCACGCCGGCCAAGCCGCCGCGGGAACTGCGCTGATCGTGCTGATCGACAGCCACTGCCATCTGGATGCTGCCGAGTTCGACCCGGATCGCGCCGAAGTCATCGCGCGGGCCCGCCAGGCCGGGGTGCTGATGCAGGTGGTGCCGGCCGTGACCGCGGCCAGCTGGCCCACGTTACAAGACGTCTGCCGGCAGGCGCCGGGCCTGTTCCCGGCCTATGGGCTGCATCCGGTATTCCTTGCCGATCACGCCCCGGCCGACCTCGACGCGCTGGCCCAGTGGATCGAGCACGAACGCCCCTGCGCCATCGGCGAATGCGGCCTGGACTTCTTCATTGACGGACTCGACCGCGAGCTGCAGCGACAGTACTTCGCCGGGCAGCTGGAACTGGCCCGGCGGTTCGACCTGCCCGTCATCGTGCATGCGCGCCGCGCGGTCGACGCGGTGATTGCCGAAATACGCCGGATCGGCGGGCTGCGCGGGGTGGTCCACAGTTTTTCCGGCAGCCCCGAGCAGGCTGCGCGGCTGCACACGGCGGGTTTCCTGGTCGGCCTGGGAGGACCTGCCACCTATGATCGGGCCCAGCGCCTGCATCGCCTGCTGAAGACGCTGCCGTTGGAGCAGCTTCTTCTGGAAACCGACGCCCCGGACCAGCCCGACGCGGGCATCCGCGGACAGCGGAACGAGCCGGCGCGCCTGAGCGACATCGCCCGGCACATCGCGGCGCTGCGCGGCATCACGCCCGAGGAACTTGCCGATGCCACCACGCACAACGCGCAGCGGCTGTTCGGGCTGCCCGCTACGGTGTGCTGAGCGGGGCGTGGTCAACGGCCCGCGACGGGGCGTCAGCGGGATCAGTCGCCGCCTTCGGCGCCTTCGGCAACAACAGCATCTCCAGCGCCTTGGCGACCGCGGCAAACGCGAAAGCGCCGGTGATATGCGTCGCCGCTCCCAGGCCCGCTCCACAATCCAGTTTGAGCGCGGCATCGGCCCCGAGGTCGGGACGGATGCCGCAGACGCTGCCGTCGGCCTGCGGATAACGGACGTTCTCCAGCGAATAAATCGCCGGGACACCAAAATAGCGCTTGGCATTCTTCGGGAAATTGAACTCGCTGCGCAGTTTCTTGCGGATCAGCGCCAGCATGGCGTCATGCTCGGTGCGTGATACATCGCGCACCCGGACGAGGGTCGGGTCGGTACGTCCACCGGCCGCGCCGACGGTCAGCAACGGCAGTTTGCGCCGCCGGCACCATGCAATCGTTTCGACTTTGACCCGGAAGCTGTCACAGGCATCGATCACCAGGTCGAAGTCCCGGTCCAGAAGTTCCACCATGTTGGTCGGTGTCAGGAATGCCTCGACCGCATCCACGCTCATCGCCGGATTGATCGCCCGGCAGCGCTCGGCCATGGCGACCGACTTGTTGCGTCCGTAGTTGCCTTCCAGCGCGGGCAGCTGGCGGTTGGTGTTGGACACGCAGATATCGTCGGCGTCGATCAGGGTCAAATGGCCAACGGCTGACCGGGCCAATGCCTCGACGACCCAAGAGCCCACGCCTCCCATGCCGACCACGGCGACGCGACGCGACTGCAGGGTTTCCAGCGATCCGCGGCCATACAGCCGCTCGACGCCGGCAAAACGTTCTTTGATCTGCTCGTTCATCGCATCATTTTAACGTGTGCGGACCCGCGTCTGCGCTGGACGTACATGCCGAGCGGCAGTCCGCCCATTCATGCTGCAGCCATCAAACCGGCGATGGTTGGCACGCTGTTCACGTGGAAAGACGGACGATCCGTTCCACGCGCACCAGACGCACTCCCCTTTCTGGCCAGGAGAAACCCATGAAGATCCAGCTCATCGCTGCCAGCGCCATTGCCACTCTCGCCCTGGCCGGTTGTGCCACCTCGCCGGGTTACGGCGGCGGCGGCGGTTACAGCAACAACAATGGCTACGGGAACAACGGCGGCAACTACAACACCAACCGTTGCGCCGACTGTGGCATCGTCACCCGCATCAACACCGTGGCCTCCGGCCGCGCTGCGCCGTCGGCGACGGGTGCCGTGCTCGGCGGTATCGTAGGCGCGGTCGCTGGCCATGAGATCTCCGACCACACCGGCGGCAGCCGTGGCAACAAGAACATCGCTGCAGCAGCAGGTGCGGTCGGCGGCGCGCTTGCCGGCAACCAGATCCAGAAGAACGTCACCAGCGACACGTACGACATCTCTGTGCGCATGGACGACGGCCGCACCATCGTGGTCAACCAGCGTGATCTGGGTGGCATCCGCGAGAACACCTATGTGCGCGTGGTCAACGGCCGCGTCGTACTGCGCTGATCGAATGCACGGTACCGCTGTGACACAAAAAAGGGCCCGCTTGCGCGGGCCCTTTCAATGCAGTATGCAGGCGCGGGACGTCGATCAGACCGCCCTGACCTTCTCCGCCTGCAGGCCCTTCTGGCCGTTGGTGACTTCAAACTCGACAGCCTGGCCTTCCTTCAGCGACTTGAAGCCCTGCCCTTCGATGGCACGGAAGTGCACGAAGACATCTTCGCCACTTTCGCGGCTGATGAAGCCGAAGCCCTTCGCATCATTGAACCACTTGACGGTGCCCTTCTCTGACATCTCTTCTACTCCCTGACTTGTCTTGTAGTTGGATACGCCCTGACAGGCGGCTGACGAGCAAGGAGGAAGCGAGGTACAGCGATGCAGCGAACCCCATGGATCCCACCACACCAGGCCACGATCCACGGTGACCTTGCCAAGCTCAGCGCGGTCAACTTAACCCGAGCAAAATCAAATTGCAACGGGTAATTTGATAGACGTGTCAACCCCCTTCAGGCCCTCCATACGGATCCGCATGGACCTCTCATTCATCTTGTATGTGATTGCGGCACTGTGCATCGTCCTCGGCATTGCCGGCATCGTGCTACCCGCGCTGCCCGGCATCCCGCTGGTGTTCCTCGGCCTGCTGCTGGTTGCCTGGGCAGATGGCTTCAGCCATGTCGGCTGGGTCGTACTGTCACTGCTTGCCGTTCTTACCGTGCTGTCCTTCGTCGCCGACGTGCTGGCGACCGTGGTCGGCGCAAAGCGCGTGGGGGCCAGCCGCAAGGCGCTATGGGGCACCTTCGTGGGCAGCATCGCCGGCCTGTTCTTCATGCCCATCGGCCTGTTCGCCGGTCCCCTGCTGGGTGCGCTGGCCGGAGAATACTGGCATACCCGCGCACTGGGCCGTTCCACGCGGGTGGGTCTCGCCACTTGGCTGGGGATCCTGCTCGGCATGGCGCTGAAGATCGCCCTGGTGATCGCGATGCTGGCCCTGTTCGCCTTCGCGTGGTACGTCTGAGATCTACTTCACATCCCTTTCACTGGCAACGCTGGCATAACCGCGCGGACTCCGGCGCGCTGCAACCGTCTGCCCGCTTGGCTGCCCCTCCTCACTTTCCGCCTCATCAAGGGCCCGCATCATGACCCTCTCCTTCCCGGTTCAGCGCTTTGCGCCGCTCGCGCTTGCCCTGTCGAGCGCGCCGCTCGCGGCGCAGGAATTCACCGCCGCTCCGGCGACCTCGCCTACCGCGTGCGCCGCCATCACCACCGATGCCGCACGACTGGCGTGCTATGACCAGCTGTTCGGCTCCACGCCCAGCACCACCGCGCAGGCCGACGCCGACGCGCAGGCCGCCGCGCAGGCGCGCAAGGCCCGTCGCCAGGAGGTCCGTGTCAGCGCCGGCGAGGAGAAAATCCGCACACGGGTGGGCGATCTGTTCCGGCCCACCGAGCACGACTCGGCCGTCGCCAACGCGGGCCGCGGCTCGCTGCTCGACAGTCGCTGGGAGCTGGCTGAAGACTCGAAGCTCGGCCCGTTCCAGCTGCGCGCCTACAAGCCCGTTTACCTGCTGCCCGCCTTCTGGACCAGCAACAAGAACCTGGCACCGCAGTCGCCGAATCCGGCCAACACGGTCACCACGCCGCAGCTGCTGGACAGCAACGAGCTGAAATTCCAGCTCAGTTTCAAGACCAAGATCGTGGAGAACCTGTTCGGCGACAACGGCGACATCTGGGCCGGCTATACCCAGAGTTCGCGCTGGCAGGCCTACAACACCGACAATTCGCGGCCGTTCCGCGAGACCAACTACGAACCCGAGGTCATGGCGGTTTTCCGCAATGGTTACTCGATCGGCGGCTGGCACGGCCGCATGAGCGCCATCGGCATCAACCACCAGTCCAATGGTCGCGCCGACCCGTTCTCGCGCAGCTGGAACCGTGTGATCGTGAGTGTCGGGCTCGACCGGGAAAACTGGGCCCTCACCCTGCGGCCGTGGTATCGCCTGCCGGAATCGCGCAGCGACGACAACAATCCCGACATCGAGGACTACATGGGTCGCGGTGATGCCACCCTGGTCTGGAACCGCAATGGCCACGAGGTGGCGCTGATGGCACGCCATTCGCTGCGCGGCGGTGATCGTTCGCACGGTGCATTGAGCATCGACTACGGCTTCCCGATCAGCAACCTGCTGCGCGGTCACGTGCAGGTATTCGACGGCTACGGCGAGAGCATGATCGACTACAACCACAAGGCGACCTATGTCGGCGTGGGCGTCTCGCTGCTGGAGTGGTTCTGATGTCGGTGACGATCTGGCACAACACGGCCTGCAGCAAGTCGCGCAATGCGCTGAAGCTGATCCGCGACGCGGGACTGGAGCCGACCGTGGTCGACTATCTGGCCGCGCCGCCGGACGAGGCGACCCTGCGCGGCGTGCTGGCGCAGGCCGGACTGGCACCGCGTGATCTGGTGCGCACCACGGAAACTGCGTATGCCGAGCTGGGCCTTGCCGATGCCGATGACGCACAGCTGGTCGCTGCGATGGCACGCCATCCGATGCTGATCAACCGGCCCATCGTGGTCACCGGCAAAGGCGCGCGCCTGTGTCGCCCACCGGAACGCGTGCTCGATATCCTGTAAAGGGGGCGACGGCCGCGGGCCGTCATGTGTTGCTTCGGGCCGATGCGCTCGCCGGGCATGGCCCGGCGCTACCGATGGCGACTTGATCGTGAGCGGGGAGCCGTGATCAGGCGACCACGACGGGGATCTTGCCGATGCGGGCCTGCCATTCGCGGGGACCGGTCTGGTGCACGGATTCGCCGCTGGCGTCCACGGCCACCGTCACCGGCATGTCCTGCACGGTGAACTCGTAGATCGCCTCCATGCCGAGGTCGGCGAAGCCCACCACTCTGGCCGCCTTGATCGCCTTGGACACCAGGTAGGCCGACCCGCCTACTGCCATGAGGTAGGCGGACTTGTTGTCCCGGATCGCCTCGATCGCTGCAGGACCGCGCTCGGCCTTGCCGACCATGCCCAGCAGGCCGGTCTGTTCCAGCACCTGGCGGGTGAACTTGTCCATGCGCGTGGCCGTGGTGGGACCGGCCGGACCGACGACTTCGTCGCGCACCGGATCCACGGGACCTACGTAATAGATGAAACGCCCCTTGAGGTCGACCGGCAGCGGCTCACCCTTGTCCAGCATCTCCACGATGCGCTTGTGCGCCGCGTCGCGGCCGGTCAGCAGCTTGCCGTTGAGCAGCAGGGTCTGGCCGGGCTTCCAGCTGGCGACGTCCTCCGGCGTGATGGCATCCAGATCCACGCGCGTGCCCTTGGAGGCGTCGTAGGTGATCTGCGGCCAATCCTCCAGCGACGGCGGATCCAGCATCACCGGCCCACTGCCATCCAGGGTGAAGTGTGCATGGCGGGTGGCGGCGCAGTTGGGAATCATCGCCACCGGCAGGTTGGCCGCATGGGTCGGGAAGTCCTTGACCTTGATGTCCAGCACCGTGGTCAGTCCGCCCAGGCCCTGCGCACCGATGCCCAGCGCATTGACCTTGTCGAACAGCTCAAGGCGCAGTTCTTCGGCCCGGTTGGACGCACCACGTGCCTTGAGTTCGTTGATGTCGATCGGCTCCATCAGCGATTCCTTGGCCAGCAGCATCGCCTTCTCGGCCGTGCCCCCGATGCCGATCCCCAGCATGCCGGGCGGGCACCAGCCGGCGCCCATGGTCGGCACCGTCTTCAGCACCCAGTCGACGATGGAATCAGACGGATTGAGCATGGCGAACTTGCTCTTGGCTTCCGAGCCGCCACCCTTCGCGGCGACGATGACGTCCACGCGGTCGCCCGGCACCACCTTGACGTTGACCACACCCGGCGTGTTGTCCCTGGTGTTGATGCGCTTGCCGGCCGGATCGGCCAGCACCGACGCGCGCAGCTTGTTGTCCGGATGATTGTAGGCACGACGCACGCCTTCATTGGCCATGTCTTCCACGCCCATCGTGGCATCGTCCCAGCGCACGTTCATGCCGATTTCCAGGAACACGGTGACGATGCCGGTGTCCTGGCAGATCGGCCGGTGGCCCTCGGCGCACATGCGCGAGTTGATCAGGATCTGCGCCATCGCTTCCTTCGCGGCGGGCGACTCCTCGCGCTCATAGGCGGCGGCGAGGCTCTTGATGTAGTCGACCGGGTGGTAGTACGAAATGTACTGCAGCGCGTCGGCGATGGACTGGATGAGGTCTTCCTGCTTGATCGATGTCACAGCGTGCTCGCTTGCTGGGGGCTGGCGGGGTAATCCGCCCATTTTACCCCCTGCGCCCGCCACTGATGCGTCCGGGCGTGGCCCGCCTCCCGGAAACCGTGTTCCACTGTCGTCACCGCTGTCACAGCACGCTCCACTGCCGCGTCCCAGGGTCATGAACGCTGAAGACACCTTCCACGCCCACCGCCCTCGCCTGCTGGCGCTGGCCTACCGCCTGCTCGGCAGCCGCGCCGATGCCGAAGACGTCGTGCAGGACGCCTGGCTGCGCTGGGCCGCCATCGACCCCGGTACCCTTGCCGACCCGCTGGCCTGGCTGGTCACGGTGACCACCCGGCTGGGGCTGGACCGTCTGCGCGCGGCGAAACGGCAGCGCACCGACTACGTCGGCCCCTGGCTGCCCGAACCGCTGCAGATCGGCCTGGACCTGCCGTCCGCGCCCGGACCGGCCGATGTGCACGCGTTGGCCGAGGACGTGTCGCTGGCGTTCCTGGCATTGCTGGAGCAGCTGGGACCGGAGGAACGCGCGGCGTTCCTGCTGAAGGATGTCTTCGACCAGGATTATCCGGAGATCGCCGCGCTGCTTGGGCACAGCGAGGCCAACTGCCGGCAGATGGTGCACCGGGCACGCAAGCGGGTGCAGCAGGGAAAGCCGCGCTTCACCGCCGATCCGGCACAGCATCGTCGGCTGCTGGAGCGCTTCATGGATGCGTCCCAGCGCGGTGACAGCGAAGCCATCCAGGGCCTGCTGCACGCCAACGCCTGCATGGTGTCCGATGGCGGTGGCGTGGTGACGGCCGCGATCCGACCGCTGCTGGGGGCCGAGCGCATCGGCCGACTGTACTGGGCCATCGAACGCCGAGGCGCGGCCAAACCGGCACGGCTGGGGACCGTCAACGGGGAGCTGGCGATCCTGCGTTTCGAAGGCGACCGGCTGCACTCGATCACCACGATCGTGGTGGAGGGTGATCGCATCTGCCGCCTGTACAACGTGCTCAACCCGCACAAACTCGGCGCAGCTGTCACAGGGCCCGCTGCCGGTGCGTCCTGATGAGGGAAGGCGCCCGATCCGTGGCGCCATTGGAGCCTCACCATGAGTCATGCAGCCCCCCGCGTTCCCTACACCCGCCTGGCCGCAGACGCCTTCAAGGGCCTGCTGGCGGTCAGCCAGACCGTCCATGGCAGTTCGCTCGACGCGCAACTGCTGGAACTGGTTTTCCTGCGCGTTTCCCAGATCAATGGCTGCGCCTACTGCGTGGACATGCATGCGACCGCCCTGCGCAGATCGGACATCGCCCCGCGCAAGCTGGACACGGTGGCGGTGTGGTGGGAAAGCCGCTTTTTCGATGATCGCGAACGCGCGGCACTGGGCTGGGCCGAAGCACTGACCCGGCTGCCGACCGGCGCGCCATCGGACGCAGCGTTCAACGCGCTGAAGCCGCATTTCGACGAAAAAGGCATCAGTGACCTGAGCATGGCCATCGCCGTCATCAACGCATGGAACCGGCTCGGCGCGGGACTGCTGCCTCCGCTGGCGTGACGCCAGGCGGCTACCCGTACCGGCCCGCCGGAACGCAGGCCTGAACCGCACCTGCGCGGCGGATCGAGTGACCTTCGACCGGTTTGCGGTAACCGCCAGCCTGAAAGCGCTCAGCTGCGGCCAGAAGTTCCTGTAATTTTCAATCTGTTGAGCCGACGCGGCTTTTTATTTCTATACCCGAACATCTGCAGCGGATCTTCCCGTAGGGTCCCGCCTTCCTCAGGCGGGACCGATCCACGTGGCCGACGCACGCAGCAGACGTTTTCTCCAGCTTCCTCCCACTTGGCTGCCCACCTATCTGGTGGTCAATGCCGTGCTGTCGGCAACCGCCGTGTGGGTCAACATCGAGTGGCCAGCCCCCCTTGATGCACGACTGTTCATCGGCACGGCACTCATTGCACAAATGGGCGTGGCTGTGGCGCTCTGCGGCCTCGTCGGCCTGCTGCCCGGCACGATCAGGCCAGCGCGTGCGGCGACGTGTCCCACTGTCGTCATGCTGATGACCCTGTGGTGGGTGGCGCTCCTTGTCGATGCGCGTGTCTTCCATCAGTTCGGCTTCCATATCAATGGATTGGTCATCGCGCTGTTACTTGACGGCGGTCTGCTGGGTCAGCTCGGACTGACCACGGCCACGTGGCTCGCAGCGGGTGCCGGGGTCATCACCCTGGCCACCATGCAGTACCGGTTTGCCCGCTGGCTGCAGCACAGACCTGTGCTCTGTCTGCGGAGCCGGTGGTTGGCCCTGCTGCTTCCCCTGCTGTTGACTACACAGGCATTGGGCATCTGGTACGACGGCACCGGACGTGCTGACGCGATGGCCGGTCTGCGTGCGATTCCCTGGCTTCATACCGCGACCGCACGGCGCCATCTGATGCAATGGGGCTGGGCCGCTGACAACGCGGCGCAAGCCGCATTGGCACAGCGTCAGGTAGGCGACAGCGCCCTGCCCCTTCCCCGCGCTCCTCTGAAGTGCAGTCCACAGCACCCGCTGAACGTATTGATGATCGTGGTGGATTCGCTCCGTCATGACATGCTCACCGCGGAGCAGATGCCACACACCTTCCGCTTCGCCGCCGAGGCCTGGCAGGCCGGGCAGCACTACAGCACCGGCAACAACACCATGCACGGTTTGTTCGGACTGTTTTACGGGTTGCCGGCGCTGCACACGAACACGATGATCAATCACCGCCGCGGCCCGGAGCTGCTTCGCCAGCTGCAGAAGGCGGGCTATGCGTTTCATCTCTACGGAGGCGCATCGCTGAGCGGGGCGCGGATGGATCGCGCCGTCTTCGTAGAAACCGACGCACCGCTGCATACGGCACCGGACGATGTCCCGCAGGATCGCCGTGACCGCCACGTGGTCAGGCAGATGGGCACCGCATTGCAGACGCTCGCCTCCGGACAGCCGTTCTTCGGTTTCATTCTCCTCGACAGTGCACACATCCCCTATGCCGTACCTGCCGATGCGGAGCAGCGGTTCCTGCCCCAGGCGGCGGCCGGGGCACACCTCAAAACAGGACGCTCCACCGATCCGCTACCCCTGTTCAACCGCTACCGGAATGCTGTACTCAAAGCCGACACATTGATCGGCCAGCTGCTGCGCGCGCTGGACGACGCCGGGCGAAGTGAGGACACGGTAGTCATCGTCACCAGTGACCACGGCGAATCATTCAACGATCTCCGGCAGAACGACTGGGGACACAACAGCAACTTCAGCGACGCGCAGACACGCGTGCCCATGCTGATCCGCTGGCCCGGGCGTGTGCCGATGCGTGAAACGTCCGTGACCAGCCACGTGGACATCGCGCCGACCCTGCTGCGGCACCTTCTCTCCTGCAGCAATCCGCCAGCGGACTACGCCACCGGGCTGGACCTGTTCAGTCCGCTCCCTGCCGAACGGTCCCTGTTGGTCGAATCATGGACATCGCGCGCCGTCCGTGTCGGCCCACGAACGCTGTTGGTTCGACCGTACGGCATCGAAGTGCGCGATGCAGCCTACCGCCCGGTTGATGATCCGAAGGCGCCTGCCCAAGCCGGCGCTGCCATCCTGGAACAGCTGCAACTCTTTCAGCCGCGCGCGTTGGACGCCGCTGCCGGGACCGAGCCGATCGGGTGAACCGGGGGACGACGGGTTCATGCGACAACCACAGGATTGGCGTGCACACTGCTGACATGCCCGCCCCTCTCACCACCGGCGCTGCCGACGCAACGAAACCGAGCCTTCGCCAACGTTTTTCGGCGATGCGCAACCTGCCACCCTTCCTGCGCCAGATCTGGCAGACCAGTCCATGGCTGGCCAGTGCCAGCCTGGGGCTGCGCGTGGTGCGTGCGTTGCTGCCCGTGGCCATGCTCTACGTCGGCAAGCTGATCATTGATTCGGCGGTGCACCTCAGCCAGCACGAGGCGGGCTTTCCGCCTTTCAGCGAGGCGCTGACCAGCGGACTGCTCACCCCGCTGCTCGGCCTGCTGGCCCTGGAGTTCGGCCTGGCCATCGCCTCGGACCTGCTTGGGCGCATCGTCAGTTATGCCGATGCGTTGCTGTCGGAGCTGTTCAACAATGCGACCAGCGTGAGACTGATGGAGCACGCCGCTTCGCTGGACCTGGAGGATTTCGAGGACCCGGAGCTGCAGGACAAGCTGGATCGCGCGCGACGCCAGTCGATGGGCCGCATGAACCTGATGAGCCTGCTGTTCGGCCAGGTCCAGGATGCCATCACCGTTGCCAGCCTGGCCGTGGGCCTGCTGGTCTACGCGCCGTGGCTGATCGTGCTGCTGGCATTGGCCCTGGTGCCAGCGTTCATCGGCGAATCCCATTTCAATGCGGCCGGCTACAGCCTCAATTTCCAGTGGACGCCGGAGCGGCGTCAGCTGGACTACCTGCGCCAGGTCGGTGCCAGCGTGGAAACCGCGAAGGAGGTCAAGATCTTCAACCTCCACCGCTTCCTGATCGACCGTTATCGCCTGCTTGCCGAACGCTTCTACCATGCCAATCGGGCCCTGGCACGCAGGCGCGCGGTCTGGGGCACGCTGTTGGCCGCACTGGGAACGCTGGGCTATTACACCGCCTATGCGTATATCGCGTGGCGTACGGTCCGCGGCGATTTCAGCATTGGCGACCTGACCTTCCTGGCGGGCAGCTTCCTCCGCCTGCGCCAGCTGCTGGAGGGACTGCTGATCGGCTTCTCCCAGGTCGCCAGCCAGGCGCTGTATCTGGATGATCTGTTCTCCTTCTTCCAGATCGTGCCGGAAATCCACTCGCGCGCCGACGCGGTGCCGGTGCCAAGGCCGATCCGCGAAGGCTTCGTCTTCGAGGACGTGGGCTTCCGCTACCCGGATGCGGAACGCTGGGCGGTGCGCCACCTGGACTTCCACCTGCAGGCCGGCGAGGTGCTGGCCCTGGTGGGCGAGAACGGGGCTGGCAAGACGACCCTGGTCAAGCTGCTCGCGCGGCTTTACGACCCGGACGAGGGCCGCATCCTGCTCGATGGGCGTGACCTGCGCGACTACGACCTGGATGACCTGCGCGCCAATATGGGCGTGATCTTCCAGGACTTCGTGCGCTACAACCTGACGGCGGGCGAGAACATCGGTGTCGGCCAGGTGGATGCGCTGGACGATGACGCGCGGATCCACGAGGCGGCACGCCGCGGGATGGCCGACGAGGTGATCCGTTCGTTGCCCGATGGCTACGCGCAGGTGATCGGGCGGCGCTTCAAGCAGGGCGTGGACCTGTCCGGGGGGCAGTGGCAGAAGATCGCCATCGCCCGCGCCTACATGCGCCACGCCCAAGTCATGATCCTGGACGAGCCGACCGCCGCGCTGGATGCACGCGCCGAGTACGAGGTCTTCCAGCGCTTCCGCGAGCTGTCCGAGCAGCGCACCGCCGTCCTGATCTCGCACCGGTTCTCTTCGGTACGCATGGCCGACCGCATCCTGGTACTCGCCGACGGTCGGATCGAATCGAGCGGCACCCACGCCGAACTGATGGCACAGGGCGGCCGCTATGCCGAGCTGTTCGAACTGCAGGCCGCCGGTTACCGCTGAATGCCACCGGCAACGCCTCTCATTCCACCCAATGAGAACCTGTCGCATTTGAAGTAGAATAGCGGGGACGATTTCCAGGAAATGCTGCCCCCATGTCTGCTGCTTTTGGTGCCGAGACGGTGCTCGAGGTCCGCCACTGGACCGATGCCTACTTCAGTTTCACGCTGACCCGTGACAGCGGGTTCCGCTTCGAGAACGGCCAGTTCGTGATGATCGGCCTGGAGACCGAGGCGCGGCCCCTGCTGCGCGCGTACTCCATCGCCAGCGCGAACTGGGAAGAAAACCTGGAGTTCTTCAGCATCAAGGTGCAGGACGGCCCGTTGACCTCGCGGCTGCAGCACATCAAGCCCGGCGACAAGGTGCTGGTTGGAAAGAAGCCGACCGGGACGCTGCTGATCAGCGACCTGCTCCCGGGCAAGAACCTGTATCTGCTGGGCACCGGCACCGGCATGGCGCCGTGGCTGTCGGTGGTCAAGGATCCGGAAACCTACGAGCGGTTCGACAAGGTCATCGTCACCCACGGGGTGCGTTACGAAAAGGACCTGGCCTACCGGGACTATTTCGAACGCGAGCTTCGCGAGCACGAGTTCCTCGGCGAGATGATCGGCGACAAACTGCTGTACTACCCGGCGGTGACCCGCGAGCCGTTCGCCAACCAGGGCCGGCTGACCTCGCTGCTGGAAAGTGGCGAGATGCAGCGCACGCTGGGCCTGCCGGAGCTGGATCCGGCGAACGACCGCGCGATGATCTGCGGCAGCCCCCAGATGCTGGCCGACCTGCGCCAGGTGCTCGACGCCAGGGGCTTCCAGGTCTCCCCGCGCATCGGCAGCCCCGGCCACTACGTCTTCGAACGCGCCTTCGTCGAGAAGTAAAAAAAGGGGACGGAGGGGATTAAGTCGCGATCAACCGCAAACCGGTCGATCGCGACTTAATCCCCTCCGTCCCCTTTTTTGAGGCAGGTGTCAATTGCGCGGCGCAGGCGTTCGGG
>JAZBLM010000030.1:0-28842 GCA_037033225.1 Pseudomonadota bacterium | reverse complement strand
ACCTCAATGGCGGCGATGCGGCCAACGGCAAGGACAGCGAATTCGAGCTGCGCCGCGCCGAACTGGTGCTCAAGGGCAAGGGCCCGGGCAATGTGGAATGGGTCGTGGGCTACGACGCGAAAGCCGACAAGTTCCTGGACACCAACGTGAAGTACAAGCTGGGCGGCAACAGCAGCCACTTCATCCAGCTCGGCCAGTACAAGCAGCCCAACAGCCTGGAAGAGCTGTCCAGCACCAAGAACAACGATTTCATTTCCAAGGCGGCGGTGACCAACACCTACGCCGTGGCGCGCCGCCTCGGTGGTGCATGGGGTTATGGGCAGGACAACTGGTCGGTGACGGCCAGCGCCTTCGGCCGCGAGCTGACCCGCAACCTCGCCCACGGCAGCGGATACGGCGCCCGCGGCACCTTCGCCCCGATCAACGAGAAGGGCCAGGTCCTGCACTTCGGCCTGAGCTACGTGGCCTATGACACCGACGCGGACACCCTGCGCGTGCGCGCACGTCCCAATGCCGACCTGGCCACCGTGCGCCTGGTCGACAGCGGCAACATGGTCGACACCGACCGCGTGACCACGCTGGGCCTGGAAGCGATGTACATCGGCGGCCCGTTCAAGGCCCAGGGCGAGTACTACAGCAGCAAGGCCAAGCGCATGGCCAACGACAACTACACCAGCGACGGCTACTACGTCAGTGGCCTGTGGAACATCACCGGCGAGACCTGGGGCTACAAGGGCGGCGTGCCGGGCACCGGCCTGCCGGACAATCCCGCCAGCGGCATGTGGCAGCTCGGCGCGCGCTACGATCACATGGACCTCAACGACGGCAACCTGAGCGCCAATCCGGTCGCCGGTCGTCCGCCGATCGTGGACGGCGTGCTGGGCGGCAAGATGGACATCTGGACGGTCGGCGTGAACTACTACTGGCGCTCCAACACCAAGTTCGCGCTGAACTACGTGATGGTGGACAGCGAGAAGTACAGCTCCAGCGCGCGCGGCTTCGTCAACGACGATCCGAACATCCTGGAAGCGCGCCTGCAGTTCTTCTGGTAAGCCACACGCTTCATGTCCCATGCAGAGGGCGCGGCGCAGGCCGCGCCCTTCTGCGTTTTTCCAGGAAACCTTCTTCACCGGACGCGCGCCACCTGTTGGCGACGGCGCGACAGGGAGTGCAGCGCGATCCCCATGCTGACCAGTCCGATCCCGATCAGCTGCCACGCCGTCAGCGTTTCGGCGAAGTACAGCACGGCCACGGCACTGCCCAGCACAGGTACCAGCAACGTGAACCATGAGGCGCGGACGGCGCCGAGCCGGTTGATCGCGTAGTACCACAGACCGAATACCACGCTCCCATTGAGCAGCCCCGCCCAGCCGATTCCGAGCAGGTCTGCCGCGCTGGGCTGCGCAAGCGCGCCCGGCTGCAGCAATGCCCAGCCCGCCATCGGCAGGGAAGTCAGCAGCGCCAACAGCATCTGCAGCGTCACCATCGCCCGCGCCGGAAGGCGCTGGGTCGGCTGGCCTGCCAACCACGTGCCGAATGCCCACGCCAGCGCATTGGCCAGGACCAGTAGCGCGCCTGCGCCGAGCGGCGTCGCACTGCCTCCTGCGAAGAGGAGCACGCCGGCCAGCGCGGCTGCAGGCGCTGACGCCCCCAGAAGCGTCCAGCCGCGGACGTGCGCAGCGTCGATCAGGCTGGCGAACGCCGGCATGGTGTAGATCAAGGCCAGCACCGTGGAGGCAGGGAACCAGGACAGCGCCACGATGTTGACCGTCGCGACGAAGCTGCCGTTGATCAACAGCGCAATTAGGAACTGTCGCCGTGAGCGTCGATCGAGGCGCCGCAGCGCCGCGAGGCTGCCGGCCATGCCGCCCAGCAGCGGCAACAGGCCGAGCGAGACGCTGTAGAAGCGGAACATCCAGGGTCCAAGATGCTCGATCGCCTGCCGCGCGAAGGAAAAACTCGCCGCCCATATCACCACTACAGCAAGGGCCGCCGCGGCGCCACGCAGGTCAGCCCCGGTCGTTGCCATCGAGGAACGCTGCGTCGTAGCGGACCACCAGGGCCAGCCGCTTGCACGGGCCGTGAGCGCCCACGGTGGAAACGAAATGTGGAATGAGCCGCTTGCTGGTATCGAACACCAGCAACTGGAATCTGACCGGCAACAGGCACGAGCGCACTCGGCTGCGATCTTCGGTCAACAGCACGGTGAGGCCGCCGTGGTTGGGATCCCACTCGCGGGTCAGGTTGATTACTACACCGAAGCTCTGGCCAGGATCGCAATGCGTGGACAGGAAGTCGCCCTCATCGAAACGGCTCACATAGAATTGCCGGATCGCCACCGGTACGCGGCCGGTGACCGTGTGCAGTAGCGACCGCAGGGTGGGCCCATCCATCAGCCGCCGCGCGTCGGCAACCGGCGGCACCAGAAAATTCTGCAGCGCGCCATCGATTCGCCGGAATGAGAAGGCGAACGTTCCGGCAGTGCGATCCCGCACCGCCTTGCGCTGCTGTACGCGCGCAAGATGACGCTGTGTAGCAGGGAACTCGAATTCGCCGTCACGGTTCCTGATGATGTAGCTCCAGGCCTGCTCCTGAAGCTGCTCCAGCTCGCCGCTGATGCCGTCCAGCTCTGGAAGCCAGGGCAGCACGTTGAAATGCACGTGGCCACGATCACGAAAGGTGCGCGCAAGCACGTCAGGCATGTTCAAAGACCACCTCCTGGTGACTCTGATAGGTCTGCAATGAGAAATGCAGCCGCTTGCCGACCAGGTTGCAGGCATCATGGCCGTTGAGCAGCTTGATCACCTGGTCAGCGACGAGGCCGCCCATGATGCTGAGCGAGGGCGCACTCTGCCAGGCATTGACCGAGCGCCCGCCGTCATTGAAGGCATTGCGCATGCGCGCACGCTGGAACGCGCGGATCTGGGGGCTGCTGCTGTAGAACGACCGCTGCGCTGGCTCACGCAATTGGTCGAATCGGGGATGCGACCCATCGTTGAGGTAGACAGGCCCCACCGATATCTGCAGCGGGTCGCCACCCAGCTCGATCCCCCCGCTCGGAAACGAGTACGTGGAGCGCTTGAGAAGGGGTTTGACCGTAATCATCGAATGCTCCTGGTAAAGACGGGGAGCAGGACGTGACCTGCTCCCCGAGCGGGTCAGTCCAGATCAATATCTTCCCCTGCCAAGTACATTGCATCCTCCTCGCTGATGGCGGAGATGCGCTCTTCAAGGTCATGCAGAATCAGGGCATCCATCACTGTCTCCTCGGTGTCATGCGCCGGATGGGCGCCATTGCAGGTATACGCCTGCGCCGCCGGCGAAACTGTCGGGAATCGGTCCGATGGTCACTGTCACCGATGCGTCATGTGACAGTCGCTGGCGTGTCACGCAATCGTTATGGAATGTGCACCGACACGACGGGCAATCGCCCGTCCACCACCCAGGAGCCATCCCGTGATCCACGCCTTCAAGTCGCGCGCCGCCGTCGCCATGCTGGCCGCGTCGTCCGTCTTCGCCGCCAACGCCGCTGATGTGACCGGCGCCGGCGCTTCCTTCATCTTCCCGGTGATGTCCAAATGGTCGGCCGACTACACCGTCGCCACCGGCAAGAAGGTCAATTACCAGTCCATCGGCTCCGGCGGCGGTATCGCCCAGATCAAGGCCGCCACGGTCGACTTCGGTTCGTCCGATGCCCCGCTGAAGCCCGAAGAACTGGCTGCTGCGGGCCTGGCCCAGTTCCCTTCGGTGATCGGCGGCGTGGTGCCGGTGATCAACGTGGCCGGCATCGCCCCGGGCGCGCTGAAGCTGGACGGTCCGACGCTGGCCAATATTTTCCTGGGCAAGATCAAGACCTGGAATGACCCGGCCATCGCCGCGCTGAACGCTGGCCTGACCCTGCCGTCGGCCAAGATCACCATCGTCCACCGGTCGGACGGCTCGGGCACCACCTTCAACTTCGTCAACTATCTGTCCAAGGTCAGCCCGGAGTGGAAGACCAAGGTCGGTGAAGGCACCTCGGTCCAGTGGCCGGCCGGCATCGGCGGCAAGGGCAACGAGGGCGTTGCGGCCTACGTGAAGCAGATCAAGGGTGGCATCGGCTACGTCGAACTGTCCTATGCGCTGCAGAACCGGATGTCCTACGCGTCGATGAAGAACGCCGCCGGCAACATCGTGCAGCCGTCGGACACCACCTTCGCCGCCGCCGCTGCCAGCGCCGACTGGGCCAACGCCAGGGATTTCTACCTGGTGATGACCAATGCCCCGGGTGCGCAGGCCTGGCCGATCACCGCCACCAATTTCATCCTGGTCCGCAAGCAGCCGCGCAACGTGGCCAGCGCCAAGGCCACCCAGGACTTCTTCCGCTGGATCTACCGGAGCGGCGACAACCAGGCCAAGCAGCTGGACTACGTCCCGCTGCCGGACTCGCTGGTGCAGCAGGTCGAGACCTACTGGACGCAGAACCTGAAGTATTGATCCACACAGGCAGGGGACCGGCGGAGACTCTCTCCCTCCGCCGGTCCATCCCGGGACGCGCAACCTTCCACGGTTGCGCGTTTTTTTTTGCGCCCGGTCGGGTCCATGCACGCCATGCCGGGTGGGAGAGGCAGGGGCAGAAGCCGCGCACTTGGTGTCCGCCCAGGGGGGCGGAAGTCCGACGCCGTGTCGTGAAAAGCCCGTCAACAGGGCCGCTCCGTGGAGCCTGCCGCCCACGTCATCAGGCTGTAACAAAAACATCATTTCATAGCCGCAACCGCCGGACAGCCCGGCAACCCACCGCTATGGAGTGACGCATGAAACTGCAGAAGGCCGGCCTGGCCACCCTTTCCCTGGCCATCGCCCTCGGCCTGTCGGCCTGCGGCGGCAGCGAGGCCCCCACTGGCAAGCAGCCAGCCGCTGACGCGACCGCCACCGCTGCCCCGGCGGCAGGTGACAAGGTCAGCGCCGAGGTCTCCGGCGCCGGCGCTTCCTTCATCTTCCCGCTGGTGTCCAAGTGGTCGGCCGACTACAACGCCGCCACGGGCGCCAAGATCAACTACCAGTCGATCGGTTCCGGCGGTGGCATCGCCCAGATCAAGGCCGGCACGGTCGACTTCGGTTCCTCCGACAAGCCGCTGAGCAGCGAAGAGCTGGCCCAGGCCGGCCTGGCCCAGTTCCCGTCCGCCATTGGCGGCGTGGTCCCGGTGGTCAACATCGAGGGCCTGGAGCCGGGCAAGCTGCGCCTGAGCGGCACCCTGCTGGCCGACATCTTCCTGGGCAAGATCAAGAGCTGGAACGATCCGGCGATCGTCGCGGCCAACCCGGGCGTGACCCTGCCGGACGGCAAGATCACCCTGGTCCACCGTTCAGACGGCTCAGGCACCACCTTCAACTTCACCAATTACCTGTCCAAGGTCAGCGCCGACTGGAAGGGCAAGGTCGGCGAAGGCACCTCCGTGCAGTGGCCGGACGGCGTGGGCGGCAAGGGCAACGAAGGCGTCGCCTCGTACGTGAAGCAGATGAAGGGCTCCATCGGCTATGTCGAGCTGGCCTATGCGCTGCAGAACAGCATGCCGTACACCTCCATGCAGAATGCGGCCGGCACCTGGGTGCAGCCGAATGCGGAAACCTTCGCCGCCGCTGCCGCCAGCGCCGACTGGGCCAGCGCCAAGGACTTCAACCTGGTCATCACCAACGCACCGGGTGAGCAGGCATGGCCGATCACCGCCACCAACTTCATGCTGATGCAGAAGCAGCCCAAGGATGCCAAGCGCAACCAGGACGCGCTGGCGTTCTTCAAGTGGGCCTTCGAGAACGGCCAGGCCCAGGCCAACGAACTGCACTACGTCCCGCTGCCGGCCGAGCTGGTCACCCAGATCGAAGCCTACTGGGGCACTGAACTGAAGTGACGACGGCACGGTGCCCGCCCAGTGCGGGCACCGTCCTTTCCGAGTAATGCGTCACCCCGCCCCCAACTGGCCGCGCCGCCCATCCCATGAATGCCATCGCACAGCCTGCTGCCGTACTTTCCACGCGCGATACGCGTGATGCCCGCAATGACCGCCTGTTCCGATGGGTGCTGGTCGGCACCGTTGTTTTCGTCCTAGCTGCGCTTGCCTGTGCAGCGCTGTCGATGCTCTGGGGCGGACGCCATGCGCTGGAAGCGCAGGGACTGAGCTTCTTCTACTCTTCCGAATGGAACCCGGTGGAGAACAAATTCGGCGCCCTGGCCCCGATCTACGGCACGCTGGTCACCGCGCTGATCGCGATGGTCATCGCGGTGCCGGTGAGCTTCGGCATCGCGTTCTTCCTCACCGAAGTCGCCCCGCGCTGGCTGCGTGGCCCGGTGGGTACCGCAATCGAACTGCTGGCCGGCATTCCCTCGATCATCTACGGCATGTGGGGCCTGTTCGTGCTGGTGCCGGTGATGACCGAGTACGTCACGCCGTTTCTCAATGAGACCCTGGGCGAATGGCCGGTCATCGGTCCGATGTTCCAGGGCCCGCCGCTGGGCATCGGCATGCTCACCGCCGGCTTCGTGCTGGCGATCATGGTCATCCCCTTCATCTCTTCGGTGATGCGCGAAGTGTTCCTCACCGTGCCGACCCGCCTGAAGGAATCGGCCTACGCGCTGGGTTCCACCAAGTGGGAAGTCAGCTGGGACATCGTGCTTCCGTACACGCGCTCGGCGGTGATCGGCGGCATCTTCCTGGGCCTGGGCCGCGCCCTCGGCGAAACCATGGCCGTGGCCTTCGTGATCGGCAACAGCGTGCGCCTGTCGCCGTCGCTGCTGGAACCGGGCACCACCATCGCCGCGCTGATCGCCAATGACTTCGGCGAGGCCACCGAAACCTACCGCTCCGCCCTGCTGCTGCTCGGCTTCGTCCTGTTCATCGTCACTTTCGTGGTCCTCGCCATTGCACGCCTGATGCTGATGCGCCTGTCCCGCAAGGAGGGCAACTGATGTCCACCGCCACCCAGTCGCTGTACCTGCGCCGTCGCATCGGCAACATCGTTGCCATCCTGCTTTCGGTCGTCACCGCCCTGTTCGGTCTGTTCTTCCTCGGCTGGATCCTGTGGACGCTGTTCTCCAAGGGCATTCCCGGCATCAACTGGGCGCTGTTCACCCAGATGACCCCGCCGCCCATGCAGGAAGGCGGCCTGGCCAATGCCTTCTACGGCAGTGCCGTGATGTGCGCCCTGGCAATCGCCATCGGTACCCCGCTGGGCGTGCTGGCCGGCACCTGGCTGGCCGAGTACGGCAACTTCCGCAAGGCCGGCACCGTGGTGCGCTTCGTCAACGACATCCTGCTGTCGGCACCGTCGATCGTGCTGGGCCTGTTCGTCTATACCCTGTTCGTGATGCAGACCGGCGGCAGCTTCTCGGCCTTCGCCGGTGCGCTGGCGCTGGCCTTCATCGTGCTGCCGG
The DNA here is from genome assembly GCA_037033225.1 of Pseudomonadota bacterium. GTDB lineage: Bacteria > Pseudomonadota > Gammaproteobacteria > Xanthomonadales > Xanthomonadaceae > Stenotrophomonas. The sequence continues at coordinate 21,434 of JAZBLM010000030.1, read as the reverse complement.
TGGTGGTGCGCACCACCGATGAGATGCTGCGCCTGGTGCCCTCGCAGATGCGCGAAGCGGCCCTGTCGCTGGGCATCCCGCAGTGGAAGGTCACGGTGCAGGTGCTCTACCGCAGCGCGTCCGCGGGCATCGTAACCGGCATCCTGCTGGCACTGGCACGCATTTCCGGCGAAACCGCCCCGCTGCTGTTCACCGCGTTCGGCAATCAGTACTGGAGCAGCAATGTGTTCCAACCGATGGCCTCGGTGCCGGTGGTGATGAACCAGTTCGCCGGCAGCCCGTACGAGTCCTGGCAGGTGCTGGCCTGGGCCGGCGCGCTGGTGCTGACCGTCTTCGTCCTGCTCATCAGCCTCAGCGCACGCGGCATCCTGCTGCGCAACCGTATCTCCCATGACTGACCTTTCCGCGGACACTGCCATGAACGATCTTTCCAACGCCGTGCCGATGCAGCGCATCGTGGTTCCGGCTTCCCACGAATCGCTTGCCACCCCGGCGCCGGTGAAGCTGGCTGCGCGCGGACTGGACTTCTACTACGACAAGTTCCATGCCCTGAAGAACATCGACCTGGAAGTGCCGGAGAAGCGCGTCACCGCACTGATCGGTCCGTCCGGCTGTGGCAAGTCGACCCTGCTGCGCATCTTCAACCGCATCTACGCCCTGTACCCGAAGCTGGAAGCGCGTGGCGAGGTGCTGCTGGACGGTGAGAACATCCTGTCGCCGAAGTACCCGATGAACCGCCTGCGCAGCAAGGTCGGCATGGTGTTCCAGAAGCCGGTGCCGTTCCCGATGACCATCTTCGAGAACGTCGCCTACGGCATCCGCCACCACGAGAAGCTGTCCAAGGCGGACATGACCAACCGCGTCGAGCAGGCGCTGCGCCAGGGCGCGCTGTGGGACGAGGTCAAGGACAAGCTGGGCCAGAGTGCCCTGGGCCTGTCCGGTGGCCAGCAGCAGCGCCTGTGCATCGCCCGTGCCGTCGCCCTGCGTCCGGACGTGCTGCTGCTGGACGAGCCCACTTCCGCGCTGGATCCGATCTCAACCAGCCGCATCGAGCAGCTGGTGGAAGAGCTGAAGCACGACTACACCATCGTGATCGTGACCCACAACATGCAGCAGGCCGCGCGCGTTTCGGACTACACCGCCTTCATGTACCTGGGCGACCTGATCGAGCATGACCGCACCGAAGTCATCTTCTCCCAGCCCAGCAAGCAGCAGACCGAAGACTACATCACCGGTCGCTTCGGCTGATCGGCCGCGCACCCATCCGAGAGCACAGACATGAACCTTCCCAACGACCACATCGTCAAGAGCTACGACGAAGAGCAGCAGCGCCTGGTGGCCGAGATCGTGCGCATGGGCGAAATGGCCGTGGCCCAGCTCGATGCCTCGATGGACGTCATCGAAAAGCGCGACGAAAACGCGGCGCGCCGCATCATCGCCAACGATGAAGCCATCGATGCGCTGGAGCAGCAGATCAGCCACGACGTCATGCGTCTGTCGCTGCGTGGGCCAATGGCGCGCGACCTGCGAGAGATCCTGGCCGGCCTGCGTATTCCAGCCGACATCGAACGCATCGGCGATTACGCCGCCAACGTAGCCAAGCGTTCGATCGCACTGGGCAAGGTCCCGCCGCTGCCGCAGATCCAGGGCCTGCGTGCATTGGGCCGCCTTGCTGCGGTGCAGGTACGGCGCGCGATCGAAGCCTACCGGGACAACGACGTCGAGGCGGCGCTGGCCCTGCGCGAGGACGACGCCCGCCTGGACGCGCAGTACACCGCGCTGTTCCGCGAGCTGCTGACCTACATGATGGAGGACCCGCGCAACATCACGCCCTGCACCCACCTGCTGTTCATGGCCAAGAACCTGGAGCGCGTGGGCGACCATGCCACCAACATCGCCGAGAACGTATGGTTCCTGGTGCACGGCGAACAGCCGCTGCCCCCGCGCGAGAAGCGCGATGAGACGTCCAGCGCCGGCGACGTCTGAGCCCACCGCATATACCGCCACCCGACGACCGCTGCCCTTGGGTGGCGGTTTTTTTTCTGGCGCGACCGGCCCGGAAGCGGCAGGGTCGTGTCTGTTAGAATTCGTCGAATGACCGATACCCCCGTCCCCCCCTTGCCAGAGGCTGCGGCCGCTACCCTGCCGCCTGCCCCACACCGCGCGATGTCGCAGCGTTTCCGCGGCTTCCTGCCGGTGGTGGTCGACGTGGAAACCGGCGGCTTCGATTGCCGCCGCAACGCCCTGCTGGAAATCGCCGCGGTACCCATCGAAATGGACGAGGACGGGCTGCTGTACCCGGGCCAGACCGCCAGCGCGCATGTGGTGCCCGCCGAGGGACTGGAAATCGATCCGAAGTCGCTGGAGATTACCGGGATCGTGCTGGACCACCCATTCCGGCTGGCCAAGGATGAAAAGGCTGCCCTGGACCATGTCTTCAATCCCGTGCGTGCGGCGATGAAGAAGTACGGTTGCCAGCGCGCGATCCTCGTCGGGCATAACGCCCACTTCGATCTGGGGTTCGTCAATGCCGCGGTCGAGCGCGTGGGTCACAAGCGCAATCCGTTCCATCCGTTCAGCGTCTTCGACACGGTGACACTGGCCGGCATCGCCTACGGCCAGACCGTGCTGGCCCGCGCCGCGACCGCCGCCGGCCTGGGCTGGGACGCCAGCGAAGCACACAGCGCGGTGTACGACACCGAACAGACGGCAAAGCTGTTCTGCACGATCGCAAACGCCTGGCCGCGCTGAGATTCCCGGATGCCTGACGGCCCACGGTCGTCACCCACCACGGCGCGCTCCCCCGACAAGGGGAGCCTGCAGCGAGGGGGAGCGCCGACAGGCGCGGGGACAAGGTGGGATGCGTGGACCCGCATGGGCTGAGCGACGTCAGCCGATGCTGGTGCGATCGCGTCCGTCGCTCTTTGCGCGGTACAGCGCGCGGTCGGCGCGCTGGTACAGCAGTTTCGGTGTGCGGTCGCCCGGCTCCAGCTCCACCAGCCCCGCGCTGAAGGTCACCCGCAGCCCGGGAATCCCGGCCCAGTCGGCGTGGTCGCGGAACAACCCATGCAGGCGCGCACAGACCTGCGCCGCTTCCTCCAGGCGGGTGTCGTTGAGCAGCAGGGCGAACTCTTCGCCACCCGTACGCGCCGGCAGATCGCTGTCGCGGCAGGCCGAAGCGAGCATCTGCGCCACTTCGGCCAGCACCACGTCGCCGACGCTGTGCGAGTGCTGGTCGTTGACCTGCTTGAAGTGGTCCACGTCCAGCACCACCAGGCACAGCGGATGCCCACTGCGTTGGGAGCGGGCAAAGTCACGGGCCATGGTCTCGTCGAAGGCCCGGCGGTTCGGCAGCCCGGTCAGCGCATCCTCGCGGGCCTGCCGCTCGAAGGCTTCGGACTGTGCCGCCAGCCGGTCGACCAGCTCGCTCTTTTCCGAGTTCAGCGCCTGCAGATGTACGGTCTGCGCCTGCAGATCGCGCGTGGCCTCATCGACCATGTTCGCCAACCGGACGTTGGACCGCTTGTAGCGGTTGATCAGGAACCGGTACAACGCGACCAGGCCCGCCAGGAGCAACAGCGCCGCCACAGCCTGCACGCTGTGCCGCTGCCACCAGAACGGTTCGATGCTGAACGCCCACACCGCCTCACTGTCACTCCAGTTGCCGCCCGGATGGGCGGCCGCCACGTGCAGCGTGTAGTCGCCCGGAGGCAGGCCGATGAACTCGACACTGCGCTGCTGGCCGCGCTCCACCCACCCCTTGTCCAGGCCGTCCAGGCGCGTGCGGTACCGGATCCGCTCGGACATCAGGTAGCTGAGGCCGACGAAGCTCACCGCCAGCCGGCGGCCACCGTCGATGCGGTTGATGTCACTGCCTTCCCAATGGATGGGTGCACCGTCGACCTGCACGCTTTCAATCGCCGCCGGGGGTGCCAGACGCTCACGGAAGCGCTGCAGGCGCAGGGGATCCACCGTGCTCAGGCCGCCGGCCGTGACCACCCAGTAGGTCCCGTCCTGGCGCAGCAGCGCAGCCGGCCCGGAACTGCCATTGGCCTGGGAATTGGACATGCCATCGATCTCGTTGTACCGCTCCACCTCCACGCGGGGCGTGCGACCGTCCGCAACTTCGTTGAGCATCGTCATGTCGGTACGAAGGACGCCGCGGTTGCTGCTGATCCAGACGTTGCCCACCTTGTCGGGCACCAGCTGGAACACGGTATCCACCGGCATGCCCTGCTCCAGGCCTACCCGGGCCAGCACCCCGTCCTGGTAACGGTAGAGTCCGCGATCGGTGCTGATCCACATCGCAGCGCCGATCTGCTGGAAGCCGAAAACGCTGCGCGCACCACCGAGCCCGGCCAGATCGATGCGCTGGACCCGGTCGCCGCGCAGCACGCGGATGCCCTCGATGGTGCCGATCCAGAGGTTGCCGCCCGGATCGTGGAGCAGCGCGGTGATCAGCGCCGTCGGCATCCCCGGAAGACGGGCCAGGCTCGCCCCCTGCGCGTCGATACGCACCACGCCACGCTGCGAGCCGGCCCACACCACGCCCTGTGCGTCGACACTGATGGCGCGGATGTTGCCGATCGGGATGCCGTCGATGCGGTCGTAGGTCTGTTTCAGCCGTCCGCTTTCGTCCAGCCGCATGACGCCGTCACCGAAGGTGCCGACCCACATGTCACGGTCGAGGCCCTGTCCCAGGCTGAGGACCGACGGCGGCTTGCCGCCACGATTGAGCAGCGCCACCGGCGCGAAGCGTCCGTCTGGTCCGCGATGGTCAAGACCGCTGGCGCTGCCGACCCACAGGGTGCGCCGGGCGTCTTCCAGCACCGTCCGCACATAGTCGCCGCTCAGGCCATCGCGTTCGGTGAAGCTGGCAAACAGCGTCTCCCGCAGGCGGTACAGGCCGCCGTTGGCGCCCACCCAGATGCTGCCTTCGGCATCCTCCCGCAGGCTGACCACGCGCCCACCGGGCAGGTTCAGTCCCGCCGGCAGGCGCTCCATGCCATGGCGCGAAATACGCAGCAGCCCCTGGTTCTCGGTACCCAGCCAAAGATCGCCATGGCGATCCTGCAGCATGGCGGTCAGGTGCATCTGCCCAGGCAGACGATGCACGCGCTGCGGTGTGTCGTCCTGCAGGCGGTACAGGCTTTCCCCGCCGACGATCCACAGCACGCCATCCGGCGCGCGGTATGGCCACGCCAGTCCGCTGCCCAGCCCCCATTCCGCCGGTGCGCGCTTGATCGACCCATCGGTGTCGCGCAGCAGCAGACCGTCGAGCGTGCCGATCCAGACCCGATCCTGCGCGTCCACGACCAGCTTGGTGAAGTTCAGATCGAAAGGCAGGCCCTGCGGCGGGGGCTGGTAGACGATCTTCCCCTCCGGCGACAAATAGCCGATGCCCTTGCCTTCGTAAAGCAGCCACAGCCTGCCGTGGCTGTCCATCTGCATCGCCTGGATGAGGACCTGGGGCGTGTCGTCCTGCCGCTCCCACACCTTCCACTGGCCGTCGGCCGAACGCCGGGTGATGTTGCCGCGCGAGTCGCTGATCCAGAGGCCCCCCTGGCGGTCGACCACCAGCGCACCCACGCCGTTGTCACGCAGGCCCGGCCGGGTACTGCGATCAAAGACCGTGAAGTCCAGCCCGTTGTAGCGCACCAGGCCTTCCCAGGTGGCGAACCAGAGATGGCCTTCGGGAGTCTGTGCGACGTCGCGCAGCGAGTTGTGCGGCAATCCATTGCGCGACGTCCACACATCGATGGCGTAATCACGCAGCGGCGGCGCGCCGCCGTCCTGCGCCTGCAGGGGAAGGCAGCCCAGCAGCGCCAGCATGGCCAGCAGCAGCCACGGGGCGATCCACCGGAAACCGGCACGCGCTCCACCGCGCCGCCACGCGGCGGCTGGAATCCCCCGGTACGTCATTGCGGCGTGTCAGCTCCCGGGGCACGGCGATACCGGCGCACGCGCACGGTGGTGCGCCATGCACCCTTGCGGGCAGGGGCGGAATCGGGCTGTTTCATCGGGTTGGGCCGGAGAGATATGCGCATGATAGGCAAAACCGCGTCCGCATGTGTCAAGCGCCGCGTGGCGGCGCCAGCACCGGCAGGGCCCACTGCACCACGGCATCAAGCCCACCGCCCGGGCGGTTTTCCAGGGTGACCCGTGCGCCGTCCTTTTCGGCGAGGGCACGGGCGATGGTCAGGCCCAGCCCGGCGCCTCCGGTCTGCCGCGAGCGCGAGGTCTCAAGGCGCACGAACGGGTCGAACACCTTGTGCAGATCGTCTTCGGCCAGTCCCGGCCCCTGGTCGCTGATGCAGACCCGCAGCCCCCTGCCGTTCCACTCGGCGCGGACGCTGGCGGCGTGGCCATACATCAGGGCGTTATCGAGCAGGTTGCTGAAAAGACGCCGCATCGCCAACGGTCGCAGCATCAGCACCGCACCACAGCCACCGCTGAAGTGTGCCGGGTGGCCCGCCTCCGCCGCATCCTCGACCAGGCTTTCCAGCAGCGAATCCAGGTCCAGCGGGGCCCGCTGCTCGGCACTTTCCGCGCTGCGGGCCAGTTCCAGTCCCTCCCGGATGAGCGCCTGCATCGCCGCCAGGTCCGCCACCAGACGCCCGCGCAGCTCATGGTCCTGCACGTTCTCCAGTCGCAGGCGCAGCCGGGTGACCGGCGTCTGCAGATCGTGGGTGATCGCAGCAAGCATGTGGGTGCGCTCGGCCAGATGCCGCTGCAGCTGCTCCTGCATCGCGTTGAATGCTTCGGCCGCCCGCTGCACCTCCAGCGGACCGGTCACCGGCATCGGCGCACGATGCAGGTCCACGCCGAGCTCCTGGGCGGCGTCTGCCAGCCGCTGCAGCGGTGCGCTTGCCATCCGCGCCACGCCATACGCCAGCACGGCAATCGCCAGTACCAGCAGGCTCAGGAACAAGGGATCCACCGCCAGTACGCCGTTGTGGGCCACTGCCGGCGACTCCAGCGCCAGCCGCAGCGCCGTACCGTCGGTCAGGGTCAGCTGCACCGTGCGGCAGCGCGGTGGAATGAAGGCGGGATCGTGCTGCGCCGGCGCATGCCTGCGATGCCCGGACCTGGGCTGCCGCGGCGGCAACAGATCATCCAGGCGCGGCATGCACGAGCGGAACGAGGTGAAGTGCACGATGGCACCGGAAACCGGACCGGATCGCGCGTGAAGCACATCCATCAGCGCACTGTCCTGCCGTGCCTGCCTCGCACCGGGCCGGAGCAGGCGGACACTCGGCCCGCCTGCAGCCAGCAAGCGCTCACGCAGCTCGGGATTGCTGTCCAGCAGGGTGACGTAACCCTGCAGGCGGTCGGCGATGCGTGTCAGGTTCTGCCGCTCGAACTCCTGCTGGCGCTTTGCACCGGCCAGCAGGGTGGCCCCGATCGCCGCCACGCCCATTCCCAGCAGCAGGGTCAAGAACAACCGGCCGACCATGGACGACAGGAAGCGGCGCAACCGCTTCATTCCAGCGCCACCGCCGTGGCCAGGACGTAGCCCTCGTTGCGCACGGTCTTGATCAGCCCGTCCGGCCCGCCGTCGTCGGCCAGCTTGTTGCGCAATCGGCTGACCTGAAGGTCGATCGCGCGATCCTGCGACTCGTAGTTGCGGCCGCTGCTCAGTGCGACAAGCTGTTCGCGCGACAGCACCTTGTTCGCATGGCCGACGAACACCCGCAGCAGGCGGAACTCAGCGCCTGACAGCACCACTACGCGTCCATCCGGATCCACCAGGTGCCGGTGCTCGAGATCGAAGGTCCAGCGCGAGAAACGCGCCCGACGGATCGCCAGCGGCTCCAGGTTGGCCGGCAGGGCTTCCGTCCGCCGCAGCACGTTGCGGATGCGCGCCAGCAGTTCGCGGGGCTCGAACGGCTTGGCCAGGTAATCGTCCGCACCCATCTCCAGGCCCAGCACGCGGTCGATCGGCTCGGCGCGCGCGGTCAGCATGATCACCGGCGTGGCCGAGCGCGCGCGCAGATCGCGGCACAGCGTGAGTCCGTCTTCGCGCGGCAGGTTGAGATCAAGGACGATCAGGTCCACGTGTTCGCGTTCCAGCACCTGGCGCATGGCGGCGCCGTCGGCGGCCGTGCTGACCAGATAGCCGGCCCGACCCAACTGTTCAGCGAGCAGGCTTCGGATGTCGTTGTCGTCATCGACGATGAGCAGGCGATGCATCGGGGCGGAAGTCTCCATGTCGGCATCATCCCCTGTCGGCAGCTGAACCGCACGCGGGAGAATGCGTTGCAGTGTATCCAGCGGCATATCCGATACACATTGAAACAGAGCAGGCGCTTCAATGTTACACAGGGACACACACCGAGGATTGAGTCGGCGCGTGAATGGTTCGCACAATGAACCCATCGCCGCTGTACGGCCTGCCGAGTGCTCTCCATCGTGAATTCCCGCCTGCTGCCCAGGACGCGTCGCGGTCGCCTGATGCTGTTGCTCCTGGTGATCGTGATGATCGCGCTCCTCGCCTGGACATCACTGCGCAGGCCTGCCGCCCCGGCGTTGGCCAGTTCGCCCGTGGTACGTGCCGACGTCGAACAGACCGTCGAGGCAACGGGCGTCATCGACGCCTACAAACTGGTCAGCGTGGGCGCGCAGGCATCGGGTCAGGTCAAGTCGCTCAAGGTCCAGCTCGGCGACACGGTAAAGGAAGGCGACCTGATTGCCGAGATCGATGCCACTACCCAGCAGAACACCGTGCTCAAGGCCGAGGCCACGCTGCAGCAGCAGCGCGCGCAGCTGGCGGTGCAGCAGGCCAGCCTGCGCCAGAGTGAGCTCGACTTTGCCCGGCAACAGCAGATGCTGGCGGCCGAAGCGACGTCGCGGCAGGAATACGACGCTGCCGAGGCCGCACTGAAAACCGCGCGCGCGCAGATCCAGTCCAGCCAGGCACAGATCAAGGGCAGCGAGACCGAAGTGGCTACCGCACGTGCCAACCTGGCGTATACCCGCATCACCGCGCCGATGGATGGCACCGTGGTGGCGGTGGTGACCGAAGAAGGCCGCACCGTCAACGCCAATCAGACCGCCCCGACCATCGTGATGCTCGCGCGTCTGGACCTGGTCACGGTGAACGCCGAGATCTCCGAAGCCGACGTGGTGAAGATCAAGGCCGGGATGCCGGTGTACTTCACCACCCTGGGAGAGCCGGACCGGAAATACCATGCAACGCTGCGCCAGGTGAATCCGGCGCCAGCGTCGATCGCCAACGAGAGCTCAAGCTCCAGCAGTTCCTCCAGTTCCAGTGCCAGCACGGCGGTGTACTACAACGCCCTGTTCGACGTGGAGAATCCGGATGGCACGCTGCGCATCGACATGACTGCGCAGGTGTCGGTCCTGCTCAGACAGGCCAGGAACGTATTGACCGTGCCGTCGGTCGCACTGGGCCGCCCGTCCCGCGACGGCAGCCGGACGGTGCGCGTGGTGGGCGAAGACGGTCAGCCGCAGCCGCGCAGGGTCAAGGTCGGCATCAACAACGGTGCCAATGCGGAAATCCTGTCCGGACTGGAGGAAGGCGAGCGGGTGGTGGTCGGCGAAGGCGGCAGCGCGAACGCGCCGACAGCGTCGGGCCGCGGCGGTGGCGTGCGGATCAGTGGGCCGGGCATGGGCGGCGGGCCGCGTCGATGAGCACGGTCACCGATGACGCCGTACTGCTGCGGCTGCGCGACCTGCGCCGCGAGTTTCCTGCGGGCGAGGACACCATCGCCGTGCTGCGCGACATCAACCTGGACATCCATGCGGGCGAAATGGTGGCCATCGTCGGCCAGTCCGGATCCGGCAAATCGACCTTGATGAACATCCTGGGTTGCCTGGACCGCCCCACCCGTGGCAGCTACCAGGTGGCCGGCCGCGAGACAGGGCAGATGGGCCCGGACGCGCTTGCGGAGCTGCGCCGCGAGCATTTCGGCTTCATCTTCCAGCGTTACCACCTGCTGGGCGACCTGGACGCGCGCGGCAACGTCGAAGTGCCCGCTGTCTACGCCGGCAGCCCGGGCCCGCAGCGCAGCGCGCGGGCCATCCAGCTGCTGCAGCGGCTGGGGCTCGGCGACCGCATGCAGCACAAGCCCGGCCAGCTCTCTGGTGGCCAGCAGCAGCGCGTGTCGATCGCACGGGCCTTGATGAACGGCGGCGACGTCATCCTTGCCGATGAGCCCACCGGCGCGCTGGACACCCGTTCCGGCGAAGAAGTCATGGGTATCCTCGGCGAGCTGCACGCCGAAGGCCACACCATCATCCTCGTCACCCACGACATGAGCGTGGCCGAGCACGCCCAGCGCATCATCGAAATCCGCGACGGCGAAATCATCGCCGACCGGATCAACGCGAAGGCACCGGCCTATCGGGCGCGTCGCGCGCCCAGCATCGATGTGGGCAGCGGCAGCCGCTGGCACGCTGCGCGCGACCGCTTCACCGAAGCGTTCCGGATGGCGCTGCTTGCGATGAACGCCCACCGCCTGCGCACCTTCCTGACCATGCTCGGGATCATCATCGGCATCGCGTCGGTGGTGTCCGTGGTCGCCCTCGGCAACGGCTCGCAACAGCAGATCCTGCAGAACATCAGCTCGCTGGGAACCAACACCATCGACATCTACCCCGGCCGCGGATTCGGTGACATGCGTTCGGGCCGGGTACAGACGCTGAAGGCGAGCGATGCCGGTGCACTGGCCGCGCAGAGCTACGTCGACAGCGCCACCCCCAGCGTCTCCACATCGGTGACCGCGCGATACCGCAACCTGTCGGCGACCGCGTCCGTCAGCGGCGTCGGCGAGCAGTTCTTCCGGGTAAAAGGCGTCAGCCTGGTGGCCGGCAGCTTCTTCGACGCCGAGGCCGTCAAGGCCCTCGCCCAGGTTGCCGTCATCGATGAAAACGCGCGCGCGCAGTTCTTCCCCGACAGCGATCCGATCGGACAGGTCATCCTGCTGGGCAACGTCCCGGCGCGCGTGGTCGGCGTCGCCAAACGCCAGAGCTTCGGTTTCGGCGGCAGCACCAGCCTGGGCGTGTGGGTGCCGCATACCACGGCGATGTCGCGCATGTTGGGGCAGTCGCACGTGTCCAGCATCACCGTGCGGGTAAAGGACGACACACCGATGGATGCGGCGCAGGAAGCAATCACCCGCGTGCTGACGATGCGCCATGGCAGCGAGGATTTCTACCTCAGCAACAGTGCGGAGATCCGCGAAACCATCGAGCAGACCACGCGCACGATGACGCTGCTGATCGGTGCGATTGCCGCCATCGCGTTGCTGGTCGGTGGCATCGGTGTGATGAACATCATGCTCGTCTCCGTCACCGAGCGCACCCGCGAGATCGGCGTACGCATGGCGGTGGGCGCGCGGCAGAGCGACATCCGCCAGCAGTTCCTGATCGAAGCCGTGCTGGTCTGCCTGCTCGGCGGACTGATCGGCGTCAGCCTTGCACTGGGCCTGGGCTGGGCGTTCGGCCGGCTGTCGAGCGACTTCCAGATGGTGTTCTCGACGGCGTCGATCATCGCCGCCTTTGCCTGTTCCACCCTGATCGGCGTGGCCTTCGGCTTCCTGCCTGCGCGCAGTGCCGCGCAGCTGGATCCCGTCGATGCCCTTGCCCGCGAATGAGCCGTCCGATGCCTCCGAAGATACCTGCACCTTTGCGCCTGCTGCTGGCCGGCGCCCTGCTCAGCACGCTGGCCGCCTGCGCCAGCGCCGGCCGCTATCCCGTGCAGGCCGCGCGCGTGCCCACCGGCTACGGGGCCGGCAGCAGCAGCCTGGGTCCTGGCACCGCTGCACCGGTGAGCGGCCTGGATGTACCCGGCGCCGATGTGCGCCGCGATACGTGGTGGCACGGCTTCAACGATGCACGCCTGGATCGCCTGGTCGACCACGTGCTGGAAGTCAACAACGACCTGGCCGTGGCCGGCCTCAACGTGCAGAAGGCACGGTTGCAGGCAGGCCTGGCGCAGAATGCCCTGCTGCCTGATCCGTCGCTTTCGAGCATCGCCACCAGCACCTCGCGGGCCACCGACCGGACGGCCGACTGGCAGCGCAGCGGCTCGTCCGCCGGCGTTTCACTGCAATGGGAGATCGACCTGTGGGGACGTCTGCGGACCCAGCGCGACATCGCCACCTGGTCGGCGCTGGCCACCGAGGAAGACCGGCAGAACACCGCCCTGCTCGCCATCGGTGATGCGATCAACCATTACTGGAATCTTGCCTACCTCAACCAGTCCATCGCCGCGGGCGCGGCCGATCTGGCGCGCCTGCAGCGCACCCTGGAACTGGTCCGGGCCCGTTCCGCGGCAGGTGCCGCGTCCGGCATGGAAGTGCGCCAGGCCAACCAGAACCTGCAGGCCCAGCGCGCGGCGCAGTCCGCGCTCGAGCAGCAGCGGGTCGAGGCGCGCAATGCGCTGACGGTACTGCTGGATGGCCAGCCGTGGCCGCATGACGACGAACCGCAGACACTGGCCGCGGCCACCAGTCCAGCCATTGACGCGGGTCTGCCCGCCAGCCTGCTGGCACGCCGCCCCGACCTGCGCGCCGCCGAGCTGCGCCTGCGCAACAGCCTGCAGCAGATCCACGTGACGGCGACCAGCTTCTACCCGACGCTCAGCCTCAATGGTGGCCTGGCCACAAACGGCAGCAGCCTGGGGCGCGTGCTTGCCAATCCGGTAGCGACGCTCGGCGCAGGGCTGGCACTGCCCTTCCTCAACCTGCAGAAGTCACAACTGACCACCGACCTGGCCGGCACCGATTACCAGATTGCCGCGACCGGCTTCCGCAAGACGCTGTACACCGCGCTGTCGGAGGTCGACAACGCGCTGTCCGCCCGCGAGCAGCTGGCGCTGCAGGTGGCCGCCTCGCAGGCTTCGTACGAGGACGCGGTCGCGGTGGAGCGGGCCGAGGAAGTGCGCTACCGGGTCGGTGCGACCGATCTGCGCGACTGGCTGCTGGCGCAGCAGACGCGTCGCCAGGCAGAACTGTCACTGGCGCGCGCCCGGCAGAGCCAGCTGGCCAACGACGTCGCGCTGTTCAAGGCACTGGGTGGCAGCGCAGCCCGTTCGTAAGAGCCGCTGGCCGTTTGGGTGTCCGTGTTGACGGCCAGCGACCGTCAGGGGTGTACGTGTTGACGGCCAGCGGCCGTCACTACCCCGGGTGGCCCGGAAGATCGCTGGCCGCCCCCTGTCCACCGGACCCGCTCAACCGCGCTGGCGCACCACTTCGAACAGGCTCACACCGGTGGCGACCGAGACGTTCAGGCTTTCGATCTCACCCGGCATCGGAATCTTGACGAGGCCATCGCAGTTCTCACGGGTCAGGCGGCGCAGGCCGTCGGCTTCCCCGCCCAGTACCAGCGCGATATTGCCCTTCAGGTCCAGGTCGTACAGCGACGCCGTCGCCTCGCCCGCCAGTCCGTAGATCCATACGCCCTGCTTCTGCAGGTCCTTCAGGCAGCGCGACAGATTGGTCACGGCGACCACCGGGATGCGGTCGGCCGCACCGGCAGAGGTTTTGCGCACCGTTGCGTTGACGGTCGCCGACTTGTCCTTGGGAATGATCACCGCCGTGGCGCCTGCGGCGGCCGCGCTGCGCAGGCAGGCACCCAGGTTGTGCGGATCCTGCACTTCGTCCAGCACCAGCAACAGAGCCTTGCCTTCGGCCGCCTCGACCAGCGCCTCCAGCTCGTTCTCGTTGTACGTGCGCGCAGCAGCGTAGCGTGCCGCGACGCCCTGATGACGCACTGAGCCGCCTACGCCGTCCAGTGCCTGGCTGTTGACCTTGCGCACGTCGATGCCCTTGCGGCGCGCGTTCTCCTCGATCTCGGTCAGCCGCGGATTCTTCGCGCCAGCTTCAACCAGGACTTCGCGGACGTTCTCGGCATCGTTTTCGATGGAGGAAGCGACGGCGTTGACGCCGACAATCCACTGGCTGCTCTTGCTGCTCATGCTCGGCGGGACCGGTAAGGGGGCTGGGTATGGTAGAGCATCAGCCGCGGCGGCGCAGGCGTCAGCGGCTCTGCGGGGGCCAGTGTGGCGTGTCGTGGTCCGGATGCTGGCGGGAAACGACGCGCGCCAGGAACTCCAGCGCCTCGGTGTCCTCATCGGTGCGGGTGGAGGGCAGGTCATTCACCCCATCCAGGAAAGGCAGCCGCCCTTCCATTCCGTACTGCCGCACAGGCGGCAACCTGTCAGGCCGATCAAACGCGCCGGCCGCCACGGCGATGCCGTCGGGCGCCTCGTACGTCAACGGCGTGCCGCACTGATTGCAGAAGCCGCGCCGCACCAGGTTCGAGGACTGGAACTGCGTAGGCGCGCCGCGGGTCCAGCTGAACTCGGCCCCGCGCACCGACACCAGCGGCGCGTAGTACGCGCCGAAGGCTTTCTGGCACATGCGGCAGTGGCAGATGGAGCTGTCCCTAAGTTCGCCGCGGACCTCGAAACGCACGGCACCGCACTGGCAGCCACCACGGTGTTCGGGTTGACCCTGCATGATTGTCGGCTCCTTCACTGTGTCCGCCGGGCATGGCTCGGCGCTACCGGGGAGATCGGCCTGGAACGCCTGGCAGGTGGGTGCCCGGCACCGCCGCACGTGCCGGGTCGATGCCCGGCACGGCTGGCGACAGGTCAGTGCTTCTTTTTGTTCCGCTTGCCTGCCTTGCCGAAGTCGGGCAACGGTGGCGCGCGGGGTGCCTCTTCTTCCTCGCCCTTGTGTTCAACCAACCGGAAGTCGATCTTGCGCTCTTCCATGCTGGCCTTCAGCACCAGCACCCGCACGCTGTCACCCAGCCGGTATCCGGTCCCACGCCGCTCGCCCTCCAGAGTCTTGCGTACCGCGTCGAACCGGTAATAGTCGTGCGGCAACTGCGTCACGTGGACCAGGCCCTGCACTTTCGAATCGATGAGCTCGACGAACAGGCCGAAACTGGTCACGCCGCTGATCACACCCTCGAACTGGCCGCCAACGTGCTTTTCCATCCAGGCGGCACGGTAGCGCTCGTCCACCTCGCGCTCTGCTTCGTCGGCACGCCGTTCGCGCTCGGAACACTGCAGCGCCAGAGCGGCCATCTCGCGCGCCGTATAGGTGTACTTGTCCACCCGCGCACCGGTCAGCGCATGTTTGATGGCCCGGTGCACCAGCAGGTCGGGATAGCGACGGATCGGCGAGGTGAAGTGCGCGTACGCTTCCAGCGCCAGACCGAAGTGGCCATTGTTGTCAGGGCTGTAGACCGCCAGGCTCTGGCTGCGCAGCAGTACCGACTCCAGCAGCGCCGCGTCCGGGCGATCGCGGATCTTCTTCAGCAGCTTGGTGTAGTCGCCGGGGACCACCTTCGACCACGGCGGCAGGCTCAGCTTGAATTCCTTGAGGAACTCCAGCAGGTCGGCGAACTTGGTTTCCGGTGGCTTCTCGTGCACGCGGTACGGGGCAGGCACGCCCTGCGAAAGCAGGTAGCGCGCCGCCTCCACGTTCGCGGCGATCATGCACTCCTCGATCAACTTGTGCGCATCGTTGCGCACCAGCATGCCGGCCTGGGTCACCTCGCCGGTATTGTCCAGCACGAAGCGCACTTCACTGGACTCGAATTCGATCGCACCGCGGCGGCTGCGCGCCTTGGCCAACACGTGATAGAGCTGGTAAAGGCGCTCGACCTGCGGCATCAGGGGGCCAATGGCTGCCTTCGCACCGGCATCGTCCTCACCCACTGCCTGCCACACCTGAGTGTAGGTCAGGCGCGCATGGGAGTTCATCACCGCTTCGTAGAACTTCGAATCGCTGACCTGGCCATCGCGGTCCACCTGCATGTCGCAGACGAAGCACATGCGGTCGACCTTGGGCATCAGCGAGCAGATGCCGTTGGACAGCGTCTCCGGCAGCATCGGAACGACGAAGCCCGGGAAGTACACCGAGGTGGCGCGCTTCTGCGCTTCATCGTCCAGCGGCGTGCCGGGGCGTACGTAATTGGACACATCCGCGATCGCCACCACCAGCCGGAAGCCGTTGGCATTGGGCTCGCAGTAGACCGCATCATCGAAGTCCTTGGCGTCTTCGCCGTCGATGGTGACCAGCGGCGTGCTGCGCAGGTCGACCCGGTGGCCGATCATCTGCGGCTCCACCACCAGGGGCACCGAGGACGCTTCGTCGAGCACTTCCTGCGGGAACTCAAACGGAAGCTCGTGGCCGTGGATCGCGGTCTCCACCACCAGCGATGCGGTCAGCTTGTCACCCAGCACCGCGATGATGCGGCCGATCGGCGGGCGACGGCTGTCCGGTGCCTGGGTCAGTTCGCACACCACCAGCTGGCCATCACGCGCCCCCCCGGTATGGTCCGGGGGTACCTGGACATTGCGCTGGATGCGCTTGTCATCCGGCACCACGTAATTGATCCCCATTTCCACGCTGAAACGCCCGATCAGGCGGGTCATGCCGCGCTCGAGCACGCGGGCAATGCTGCCCTCGCGGCGACCCCGATGGTCGATGCCGGTCACGTTGGCCAGCACCTTGTCACCGTGCATCACCTTGCGCATTTCATACGGCGGCAGGAACAGATCGTCGCCCCCTTCCACCGCGCGCAGGAACCCGAAGCCTTCCGGATTGGCGATCACCACGCCGGTGACAAGGTTCAGGGCCTGGATCGGTGCGAAGCCGCCGCGGCGGTTCTGGACCAGCTGGCCGTCGCGGACCATTGCGCCGAGTCGCCGCGAGAGCGCCTCGGCCCGATCCGGTGCGGTGAGGCCCAGACGCGCACCGACTTCCTCGGCGGTCTGGGGGCCCTCGCAACGCTCCAGCAGCGCCAGGATGGCCTCACGACTGGCAATGGGCTGTTCGTACTTTTCCGCTTCGCGGGCGGCATGCGGGTCGTCCACCGGCGGGCCCGGCGGTGGCAGCGGACGACGATTGCGCTGCCCCGGCGCGGGTCCGCGGCGCGACCCACCGCGTGGGTTGCCAGCTGGCGCGGCGTCGCCGCCAGCCAGGCTCTCGGGCATCCACGGCGGAAGCGCTTTCTTCCTGGCACCCTTGGGTGAACCGGCGGAGGCGCCCTTGGGCGGCGATGTGCGGGAGCTGTTCCCGCCCTTGCTTGGTTTTTTGGTGTTCATCGCCCTCCATGGTAGCCGCTGTGGGCGTGCAGAACGGGTCATGGCGCGGCGCGAATGAAAAGGAACGACAGTTGCGGGAAAAAACGTTGACAACCGCGTCCTGCATCTCCAGAATTGCCCGCTCTGCAAGCCCAGATGGCGGAATTGGTAGACGCACTAGCTTCAGGTGCTAGCGGGGGCAACTTCGTGGAGGTTCGAGTCCTCTTCTGGGCACCATGCAGAAACAAACAACCCTCGCGAAAGCGGGGGTTTTTTGTTGGGCTTCCCCCGGTTCCTTCGTGCCACAGGGGCGTGTTGACAGCATCTTCATCGCTCTGCATAATTCGCTCCCTCGATGCCCAGGTGGCGGAATTGGTAGACGCACTAGCTTCAGGTGCTAGCGGGGGCAACTTCGTGGAGGTTCGAGTCCTCTTCTGGGCACCATGCAGAAACAAACAACCCTCGCGAAAGCGGGGGTTTTTTGTTGGGCTTCCCCCGGTTCCTTCGTGCCACAGGGGCGTGTTGACAGCATCTTCATCGCTCTGCATAATTCGCTCCCTCGATGCCCAGGTGGCGGAATTGGTAGACGCACTAGCTTCAGGTGCTAGCGGGGGCAACTTCGTGGAGGTTCGAGTCCTCTCCTGGGCACCATCGATGAAAAAACCCCGCTGATGCGGGGTTTTTTTTTGCCTCAGGCGAGCAGTGGGCGCGCGACCAGCTCGATGCCCAGCAACAGCAGGAAGCCGAGAAAACATGCGCGGAACGCCCGCGCACTGATGCGCCCGCGGATCTTCTGACCGAGCCACATGCCCGCCAGCGCCGGCACGATGGCCAGCGCACTCAGCCCAAGCTGCTGCACGCCGAAGGCACCATGCGCGAGCAGGCCCATCGTCAGCGAAATCGTGGATACCGTGAACGCCAGGCCAAGCGCCTGCACGAGTTCGTCGCGATCCAGCCCCAGGGACTGCAGATAGGGCACCGCCGGCATCACGAACACACCGGTCGCGCCGGTCACCAGGCCCGACAGCGCGCCCACCAACGGCGACAGCCAGCGTTCGGCCCGCTGCGGCACGCGGAACGTCGGTGCAAACGCCGAGTACAGTGCGTAGACGATCAGCGCCAAGCCGAGCGCCAGGCCTGACCAGCGTGCTTCCACCCGCACCAGCAGTGCAGCACCCACCACGGTGGCGAGCACGACACCCAGCATCATCGGCCACAGCCGTCGCATGATGCGGCCGATCGACGGCCCGGCGATGATCTGCCAGAGATTGGTCACCAGTGTCGGCACGAACAGCATCGACGCTGCCGCGACCGGCGACAGCGCGCTGCCCAGCAGACCCATCGCCACGGTGGGAAGTCCCATGCCGGTCACGCCCTTGACGATGCCGGCCAGAACGAAGACCGCGACCAGCAGAAAGTAGAAGTAGATCGGATCGTTCATGCCACCATTAGGGCCCGGCGGCGGCGTGGGGCACAATGCGGGTTTGCGGGTTCGGCCTTCGGCTGGGCCGAAGGCAACGAGGCAGACCGATGCGGATGGACCTGGCCGACCTGCGGCTGTTCCTGATGGTGGTGGAAGCGGGCAGCATCACCGCCGGCGCGGCGCGCGCCCACCTGGCGCTGGCCACCACCAGTGAACGGCTGCGCACGATGGAAAGCGAGGCCGGCATTGCCCTGTTGGCACGCCATCCGCGCGGCGTCACGACCACCGAGGCAGGCGAGGCGCTGGTCCACCATGCGCGCCTGATGCTGCGCCAGCAGGCACTCCTGCGCGAAGAACTGCAGGAGTTCGCCAGCGGCGCCCGCGGCACCCTGCACCTGTATGCCAACACGGGCGCCTTGACCACCTTCCTGCCGGGACGGCTCGCGCCGTGGATGGCAGCGCGCCCCCGCCTGCACGTGGATCTGAAGGAACGCACCAGCAGGGAAATCGTGCGCGCGGTGCGGGGCGGCCAGGCCGAGGCCGGCATCCTCAGCAATGCGGTGGAGACCGAGGCACTGACCCTGCAGCCGGTAGCCGATGATCCCCTCCTGCTGATCGTGCCCGCCTCGCATCGTTTCGCAACGCGCACCTGCGTGCGCTTCGCCGACGTGCTGGGCGAGCCGTTCGTGGCGCTCGCGGACGGCAATGCGCTGCAGGAGCACATCGAAGACCATGCGCGTGCACTGGGTCGCCAGTTGGTGGCGCGCATCCGCATGAAGACCTTCGAGGGCCTGTGTGAAATGGTCGGCCACGGCATCGGCATCGGCATCGTGCCGCGCTCCATCGGCCGCCAGCACCGGCGACGTTACGGGTTCCATGTCCTGGCACTGGACGAGGCATGGGCGCGCCGCCGGCTGAGCCTGTGTTTCGTGCGCTGGAAGGGCCTGTCACGGTCCATGCAGAGCCTGCTGCTGCACCTGGGCGGACAGGCGCTGGACGATTGATGCGCTGGCGATCGCCCTGCAGGAAATGTTGTTGACACATACGGAATCGTTCCCCATAATTCTCCTCCTGAGTCGCCCAGGTGGCGGAATTGGTAGACGCACTAGCTTCAGGTGCTAGCGGGGGCAACTTCGTGGAGGTTCGAGTCCTCTCCTGGGCACCATGACTCAGCAAATGATCAAACCCGCGAAAGCGGGTTTTTTCATGCCCATCTGTAGTGGCGGCCGCTGGCCGTCCATTCCCCATGGCCACTTGCCGTCAAGCGTTTTCCGCGGCGCTCGCCGGGCATGGCCCGGCGCTCCCTGATCCGCGTATGGCCTGGTCAATGCCCGCCGGCGGCAGCGGCACCCGCGCCTGCACCGAAAGGCGGCTTCGCCAGCCACAGGAAGGCGATGATGGCCAGGAAGATCCAGCCCAGCAGGAAGAAGATGTCGTTGAACCCCATCTGCGACGCCTGGTGATTGATCATCGTATTGAGCGTCGCTGCGCCGTGCTGCAGGTCGCCCTGCCCCATCGCCGCGACCTGCTCCTGCATGCCAGGCTGGTAGGCCGAAATGTGCTCGGTCATGTCCGCGTGGTGCACTTGGGTGCGCCGTGACCACAGCCAGGTGGTCAGCGAGGCCGCGAAGCTGCCGCCCAGCGTGCGCAGGAACGTCGCCAGCCCGGAGCCGGCGGCGATTTCGCGTCCGTCCAGATCGGACAGCAGGATCTGCAGCACGGGCATGAAGAACAACGCCACGCCCACACCCATCAGCAATTGCACACCGGCCACATGCTGGAAGTCGACCTGCAGGTTGAACCCCGAGCGCATGAAGCTGGTGAAGGACAGGAACACAAAGGCGACCGAGGCGAGCATGCGCATGTCGAAACGCGAGGCGTACTTGCCCACGAACGGCGTCATGATCACCGGCAGGATGCCGATCGGCGCCGTGGCCAGGCCGGCCCAGATCGCGGTGTAGCCCATGTCGCGCTGCAGCCATTGCGGGATCAGCAGCGACACGCTGAAGAAGGCCGCGTAGGCGACCACCATCGCCAGCGTGCCGGCGCGGAAGTTGCGGTGCCGGAACAGGCGCAGGTCGACGATCGGATCCTTGTCGGTCAGTTCCCAGATCAGGAAGACCGCCAGCGCCACGACAGAGACGCAGGACAGCGCGACGATCATCGGTGAACTGAACCAGTCTTCATCGTTGCCCAGATCGAGGACCAGCTGCAGCGCCCCCACGCCGATCACCAGCGTGACCAGGCCGACGTAATCCATCTTCGGTTTTTCGATCTGCTCCGGGCGCCCCTTCATCTGGCTGCCCACCACCAGCGCGGCGAAGATGCCCAGCGGGACGTTGATCAGGAAGATCCATTCCCAGCTGTAATTGTCGGTGATCCAGCCGCCCAGGATCGGACCGCAGATCGGCGCGACCACGGTGATCATCGCCAGCAGCGCCAGCGCCTGCCCACGTTTCTCGCGCGGGTAGATCGACACCAGCAATGACTGGGTGATCGGATACATCGGCCCGGCGACAAAGCCCTGCAGCGCGCGCGAGACGACCAGCATGCCCATGCTCTGGGCCAGTCCGCACAGCAGCGAGGCGATGGTGAAGGCAAGGGTAGCCCACACGAACAGCTTGGTTTCACCGACGCGACGGCTCAGCCAGCCCGTCAGCGGCAGTGCGATCGCCGTACTGACGGCAAACGAAGTGATGACCCAGGTCGCCTGCTGCGAGCTGGCGCCGAGGTTGCCCGCGATGGTCGGCAGCGAGACGTTGGCAATGGTGGTATCGAGGACCTGCATGAACGAGGCCATTGCCAGACCGGCCGTGCACAGCGCCACGTTCGGTGGCAGGAAGCCGGCGGCCTGTGCCGCAGGGGCACCCGGCGTGGCGGGTGCGGCAGGGGCTTGGGAGGACATGGAGGATCAGCCTGCCGTGGACGTGCGCGGCGGCGTGG
>JAZBLM010000029.1:0-29396 GCA_037033225.1 Pseudomonadota bacterium | reverse complement strand
CAGCGTGCGTCCAATGAAGTTGCATCTGAGAACATCGATTCCGCAGTGCAGCAGGCTGCCCTAGACTTGGGCGGATGCGACACGACTCCATCCTGACCCTGTCCTGCCCGGACCGCACCGGCATCGTCTACCGCGTATCCGGCCTGCTGTATGACCACGGTTGCAACATCCTCGACGCCCAGCAGTTCGGCGACGAGGAGAGCGGCCGTTTCTTCCTGCGCGTCCATTTCGATCGCGACGCCGCCCTGCCGCTGGCGACGGTGACCGCGTCCATGCGCAGGCTGGCTGGTGATTTCGACATGGGTTGGCAGCTGCACGACGCCCGTCGCCGCGCACGCCTGCTGGTCCTGGTCAGCAGACAGGGTCACTGCCTCAACGACCTGCTGTTCCGCGCGCACAGCGGCCAGTTGAAAGTGGACATCGCGGCGGTCGCATCCAACCATGCCGACTTCGCCGCGTTGGCGGCGTCCTATGCGATTCCCTTCCACCACCTGCCGGTGACGGCCGAAACACGCCCCGTCCAGGAGCGCCAGATCATCGACCTGGTGGAGCGCGAACGGATCGACCTGGTCGTGCTGGCACGCTACATGCAGATCCTTTCACCCACGCTGTGCCGCGCACTGGCCGGCAGGGCGATCAACATCCACCACAGCTTCCTGCCCAGCTTCAAGGGCGCGCAGCCGTACCACCAGGCGCACGCCCGCGGCGTCAAGATCATCGGCGCCACCGCGCATTACGTCACCGAGGATCTCGACGAAGGTCCGATCATCGAACAGGACGTCGCGCGGGTGGATCACGCGATGACGCCGCGTGACCTGGTGCGGCTGGGCAGCGACACCGAATCGCAGGTGCTGGCGCGTGCCGTGCGGCGGCATGTGGAGCACCGCATCCTGCTCAATGGCCATCGCACCGTCGTGTTCCGCTGAGCTGCGCTGGCGCGCTTCACGGCGCTGCGCTATCGCGGCGCATGGATGATTGATTTTCACCTATACCGTGACCGCTGCCGCGCTCCGATCCGTACTGCAGCATCTACGCTTTCCACGTGGCATCGCCGCCACGTCATTCCGGAGAGCCGCCATGTGTGCTGGACCGCTGGACAAGATGCTGCTCGCTGCCTTGATCGTGCTGCCAATGGGAGCGGCCGTCAGCAGTGAAGCGGACGATGTACGCCACGCGGCGCAGCAGTTTGCTCCCATCCACAGCCAGGCGCAGCTGGAGGCCGAACTGGCACATATGTCGCCGCTTTCACCGCTGGCGGCACTGAGCGAGACAGCACGCGCACGATTCACCCGTTCGCTGCGTTTCAATGAAACGGGGCTGGCTACCTTCAACTACAACCCGATCGTGGAAGAGCTGAGCGCGAGCCAGGCCCGACGGCTGTTGGCCCTGTTCGGCGTGGATCGGGTACTGCCGGCCCTTCCCGGATTGCGCGCGGAATCCGAGGCTGACCGGACCGCGCTGCAGTCCCTGAAGCGCCCCATTGCCGGCCATCCTGTCCTTTAGCACCCTCCCCGCCATCAGTGCGTCGGCCGCGCCAACTACGCGACCGCTCCCAGCTTCATCTCCATGTCCACCTGCTGAGGGCGGCCTCTGGCGTATGCTCGGCCATGCGCGGGTGCACCGTGGTTTGGTACGGGACTAATGCGTCGAACAAGGAGAGGTCATGCGCAGGATGATGGGGCTGGCATTGGTACTGGCGATGCAGTCGGCGGTGGGCTCCGACGGACGTGGCAGTTCGCCTGCCTTGGCAGGGGAGCTGGAGGCGCTGGACGAGGCCAGCTTCACGATGCCGATCGCCCAGCGGGCCGGGTTGCTGCGGGCCCGCTACGATGCGGCGGCGCAGGTGAAAGCGATCACAGGGCAGTGCGACGGCGTTGCGGCGCAGGCCCGCCCAGACCTGTTCGAAGCAACCAGTACGGTGAACTTCTACCAGCGAGATCCGGTGCTGCTGGCGCGGATGCGCTGCCTGCTCGATGACATGCAGCGCGATGGCCAGGCCACCCCGCTGCACGCCACGCGGCTGCATGGGGCGCTGATCGCACAACGCCGGTTCGAAGACGCCAATACGCTGAGGGATGCCCAGCAGCTGGACGTCCCGCGCCTGCCGGTCATCCGCGGAACCGCGGGCCCCGGTCTGCCGGTGCTGCGCCTGGATGGCCAGGGCCATGCGGACCGTACCGGCCTGCCGGACAGCGGCTGGCGCATCGTGGCACTCGTCCACCCCTACTGCGGCTATTCACGCAGGGCGCTGGACGCGATCGCCACCGATGACCGTTTCGCGCCGCTGCAAGGTCGACTGCAGCTGGTGGTGCCGGGGGGCGAAAACTGGCCGGAAAGCCAGATCACTGACTGGAACACGGCGCACGCCGACCTTCCACCGATGCAGCCGATGCAGCCTTCCGCACGATGGGACGCGCTCGACCCGCGGCAGACCCCGGTGTTCCACCTGATGCGCGATGGCGAGCTGGTGGAAACGACAACCGGGTGGACCGGGAGCGGCGAGGAACTGCTGCGGCTCGCCCAGCGCATGCAGCAGGCGGACAACCCGCTGCCTGCCGATTCCCGCCGCTAGAGCAGCGTGATGCCGGCGGTCGCCAGCGCCTGCCGGGTGGCGTCGTCATTGTCCGCACTGACCGGCCGGGTCAGCTCCCAGTGGAAGCCCACGGCGAAGCCGGCGCTGGCCGCATCCTGCGCGGTCCAAAGCACGCAATAGTCGCGGGCGAGGCCGCAGACGTGGACTTCGGTGATGCCGCGCTCGCGTAGCCAGCCGGCCAGTCCGGTTGCCGGCCGTGTGCCGTCCGGACCATGGTTTTCGCGGAATGCGCTGTAGGAATCGACCAGGGGACGGGTCCCCTTGCGCAGGACGAGGTCGACGGCGTCCCACGCCACGCCGGGGTGCAGCCTGGCGCCATCCGAACCCTGGATGCAGTGGTCCGGCCATAGGGTCTGGGCGTGTCCGTGCAGCTGGATCTGAGCGAACGGACGCTGTCCGGTGTAGTGGCTGGCGAACGAGGCGTGGTTGGCCGGGTGCCAGTCCTGCGTCGCGACCACGGTGCGGTAGTGGCGCTGCGACAGCAGTTCGGCGATGGGCGCCACCAGGGCGTCGCCGTCGTCGCAGGCCAGCGGACCACCGGGCATGAAATCCGGTTGCAGATCCACGACGAGCAGGGCCACATGGGCGGGCAGGGCAGGCATGAGCGGATCCGCAGCAGGGAGCGGGCAAGCGTACCGGGGCCACGCCCACAGCGGTAGAGCCGTCCTGCCGGCCGCGCCTCACGAGCATCGGAAAGCGCCGGCAGAGCCGCCTTCAGCCTGCTGCTCCACACTCCGGAGACCAGCGGCTGGCGTCGGCTCTCCGGCTCCGGTCGATCAGGCCACGCGAGCGTCCACCTGCTCCGCGCGCAGCACCCTGGCGGCATGGACCAGCCCTTCCAGCGCCGCGCGCGTTTCCGCCCAGCCTCGGGTTTTCAGACCGCAATCCGGGTTCACCCACACCTGCTCCGGCTTCAGCACAAGCAGGGCCCTGCGCAGCAGCGCGATCATCTCCGCCGGGTCGGGTATCCGCGGGGAGTGGATGTCATACACCCCCGGGCCGATCTCATTGGGGTAATGGAAGCGCACGAACGCATCGAGCAGCTCCATCCGTGAGCGCGAGGTTTCGATCGAAATCACATCGGCGTCCATGGCCGCAACCGAGTCGATGATGTCGTTGAACTCGGAGTAGCACATATGGGTATGGATCTGCGTGGCATCGCGTACCCCACCGGTGGTGATCCGGAAGGCCTCGACCGCCCAGCCCAGGTAACCGCGCCATTGCGCCCGGCGCAGCGGCAGGCCTTCGCGGATGGCCGGTTCGTCGACCTGGATGATCCCGATGCCGGCTGACTCGAGATCGCTCACCTCGTCACGCAGGGCCAGCGCAATCTGCCGGCAGGTCACGTCGCGCGGCTAGTCGTCACGCACGAACGACCACTGCAGGACCGTGACCGGACCGGTCAACATGCCCTTCATCGGCTTGCGCGTGAGGGACTGCGCATACTGCGACCAGCGTACGGTCATGGGCTGCGGCCGGCTGACATCGCCGAAGATCACCGGGGGTTTCACGCAGCGCGAGCCGTAGCTCTGCACCCAGCCGTGGCCGGTGAAGGCAAAGCCCGCCAGCTGTTCGCCGAAGTACTCCACCATGTCGTTGCGCTCGAACTCCCCGTGTACCAGCACGTCCAGCCCGATTGCTTCCTGCTCGCCCACGCACCGGGTGATCTGCTGGTGCAGGAAGTCCTCGTAATCGGCCAGCGGCAATGCACCTGACCGGTACCGCGCGCGCGCCTGGCGGACGTCCGGGGTCTGCGGGAACGAGCCGATGGTCGTGGTGGGCAGCAGCGGCAGCTGCAGGGCGGCATGCTGCGCCAGCCGTCGTTGCGGATAGCGTCCAGGACGCTGTGCATCGGCGGGGGTGAGTGTCGCCAGGCGCGCTGCAACGGCGGCATCGTGCACGCGCGGCGAGCTTCGGCGCGCTTCCAGCGCAACACGGCTGGCCTCCAGGCCCTCATCGACGGGTGTCCTGCCATCCAGCACGTCGGCCAGCAACCGCAGCTCCTGCAGCTTCTGCCGAGCGAAGGCCAACCAGCTGCGCAGTTCACCGTCGAGCTTCTTTTCCTGGTCAAGATCGACCGGACAATGCAGCAGCGAACACGATGGGGCCAGCCACAGGCGTTCCGGGCCACGGTCGGTACGCGCATAACGTGCCAGGATCAAGGCGTGGTCCAGTTGCGTGCGCCACACGTTGCGCCCGTTGACCAGTCCTGCTGACAGGACGCGTTCGGGCGGCAGTGCCTTGAGCACGGCATCCAGCTGCTCCGCGCCGTGCACGAGGTCCACATGCAGCCCGTCGACCGGCAGCCCGGCCGCCAGTGCAAGGTTGTCGTCCAGTGCGCCGAAGTAGGTCGCCAGCAGAAGTCTGGGACGCGTAGCGGGCGCTGCCCCCAGCACTGAGTAGGCGCGTGCGAAGGCTGCGCGCGTGGCGTCATCCAGGTCCTGTACGAGCAGTGGCTCGTCCAACTGCAGCCATGCGGCGCCTGCCGCAGCAAGCTGCCCGATCAGCGCCACATAGGCCGGCAACAGAGCCTCGAGAAGGTCCAGTGCGTTGGAGCCATCCACGGTCTTGGACAGCAGCAGGAAGCTGACCGGTCCCAGCAGCACCGGGCGGGTCGTGATGCCCAGCGCCAAGGCTTCGCGGAACTCGGCCAGCGGTTTGTCACCGCGAAGCGCGAACGTCTGGCCGGCACGGAGTTCCGGCACCAGATAGTGGTAATTGGTGTCGAACCATTTGGTCATTTCCAGCGCGTGCAGGTCCAGGCCATCGCGTTGCAGGCCACGCGCCATGGCGAAGTAGGCGGACAGCGGCTCGCGTTCGGCCAGTGCCCGATAGCGGGCGGGAATCGCATCGAACAGAAAGGCGGTGTCGAGCACCTGGTCATACAGGCTGAAGTCATTGCTCGGCGGCACATCAACGCCCGCCTCCACCTGCAGCTGCCAGTGGCGCCTGCGCAGCGAAGCCGCGGTGGCCTGCAGCGTGGCGATGTCATCGACGCCACGCCAATAGCGTTCCAGCGCCCGCTTCAGTTCGCGCCTGGCGCCGATGCGGGGAAAACCCAGATTGGTAACGGTGGTCATTGCAGCGTGTCCTCATTGCGTGTCGGCATGAGGAACGAAGGAACCGCAGGTTGGTGTGCACCGTTGCCGGCCCACGCGCCTGCCAGCGACCTTCGCCCCCGCGGGCGAACCGGAAGCCGTGGGCAGGTACACGTGCCTGCGCGGCCCGCCGGAAGCGGACAGCGTGGGCCGGGCAACCTCCCCGCGGAGATTCCAGGTCGAGTCGGAGAACGGTCATGTCCTCCGGCCGGGGCCAGTATTCGGGCTGTTGGACACAGGCGCTGCCGCCCACCTACTGTCCGCCGCTTCCCAGGCGCCAGGCCCAGTGCTGTTGGCGGAGGTCGTTTCCATTCACCGCTGCGGGGCAGCTCCGGAATGCGTGCGCGGCACGGTCACCGGATTCCCGTTTAATTCCATCCCTTCATTCGCATGAAGAGATGGATACCTTCGGCAGGCCCCACGTTAGGCGCCGCCAGCTCGCCGGTCAAGTCCCGGAGGCGCACTGCGCCCGTTCTCTGTCCGCCCCGTCTGCGAGCCCGGTGAACTGGGCGGCCCATCTCATGCGGTGAGAGTCGTGCTTGCCATAATCGAGCCATGTCCAGCAGAGGATCGGCCCCATGGCAGCCAAATACTGCGACCTCGTCATGAAAGGCGGCATCACCAGCGGCATCGTGTATCCCAATGCGGTCCTGGCGCTGGCGAAAACCTACCGGTTCAAGAGCATCGGCGGCACCTCCGCCGGTGCCATCGCGGCAGCCGTCGCGGCCGCCGCCGCGCTCGGGGACCGACGCCGCCATGCCGGCCAGCCAGTGGGGGACGACGGCGGCTTCCAGGGCCTTGCCGCCGTCTCGGCACAGCTGTCCACGCACGGCTTCATACACGGACTGTTCCAGCCTGCGCGGGGCGCGCGTGCCGCCTATCGGCTGCTGGTGGTGCTGGCCAGCCATGCCGGCCTGCCACGCAAGCTGCTGTGCCTGATGGCGGCGGTGTTCACCATCGCTCCGCTGGAGGTCCTGCTGTCGCTGGCGCTCCTGCTGGGGATCGGTTTCCTCGCCGGCGGCAGTGCGGGGGTGCTGGCGACGCTGGTGCCTTCGCTGCTGTGCGCCTACGGCGCAGGCGTGGCGGGTGCGTTGCTCAGGGTCGCCCGCGTCGCCCGTGGGAACCTGCTCGGGCTGTGCAATGGTCACAGTGAAGCGCCCGGTCCTCCGGCGCTGACCGATTGGCTGCACGGGGCGCTGCAGCGGCTCTCCGCCAGCCCGATGTCGCAGCCACTGACCTTCGCCGAGCTGCATGGTGCGCCCCGCTACGTCGACGAACCGCAGGATGCACACGCCGTCACCCTGCAGATGATCAGCACCTGCATCTCGCATAACGAGCCGCGCACCCTGCCGTTCGCCGGCAGCGGCTTCTGGTTCCTGCGTGAGGAGTTTGACCGCCTGTTCCCGCGCAGCGTGGTCGACTGGATGGTTGACGTGGCGGGGGCGCCGGATGTTGTTGATGGACGACCGTACTATCGTCTGCCTGCTGGCCCACAGTTGCCCGTGCTGGTGGCCACCCGGATGAGTCTCAGCTTCCCGCTGCTGATCAGCGCGGTGCCGCTGCACGAGCCGGCGCGCCACCAGGCGCCGGTGGCGGCCGATGCGGTCGAGCCGGGACGTGCCGGCAAGAACGTCGCCGACAGCATGGAAGGACTGACACATGGCGGTGCTGCAGCGGGGACGACGGCGGCGTCGTCGGTTGCAAGGTTCCGCCGATGCTGGTTTTCGGACGGGGGTATCAGCAGCAACTTCCCGATCCATCTGTTCGATGCCGCGTTGCCGCGCTGGCCGACCTTTGCCATCAACCTGCTCTACCCGGGGCACGCCGAGGAGATCGGCCAGCCCGCTCCCGTTGCGGGGGCGCCAGGGCTTGATCACGCCGTTGTACTGCCGGCGGGCAACCGCCAGCACTGGCAGCGCGGTTACCGCGATATCGCCTCCCCGATGGCGGCGACCGAGCTGACCCGGTTCCTGTTCGCCATCGTCGCAACGATGCAGAACTGGCGCGATCTGCTGCAGGCCAGGGCGCCCGGCTACCGCGATCGCATCGTCCACGTGGCGCTGGACGGCAACGAAGGTGGCATGAACCTGGACATGCCGCAGCAGGTGCTTGACCGCCTTGCGCGCAAGGGCACGCTGGCCGGCGAGCGGTTCTGTGGGTTTTCGTTTGAAAACCATTACTGGATCCGGTGGCGAAATGCGGCGTCGGCGTACCAGCGTTACACGCTCGAGGTGTCGCGTACCGACGACAGCCGCCAACAGGTCATTGCCTACCGTGCCGTCTACGCGAGCGTGGCCAGCGGGCAGCCGGCGCCGCCGTCCTATCCGCTGGGTGCGCAGGACAAGCGGCGCGAATCCCAGGCTTTGTACGCGCTGATGGTGGAGCAGGGCGCCCGGTGGGACGACTGCGGGCCGGACCTGACCGACGGCGCCCCGCGTCCGTTGCCGCAGATGAAGGTCACCCCGATCTATTAGGGTCGTGATGGCCGCTGGCGGTCAGTCTGTCCGGACGGCCAGCGGCCGTCCAGGCCGAGGCCAGCGGCCGTTCGCGCAGGGGCCGGCGGCTCCACCCCAGGGCGTCATGGTGGCCCTGGTCGACCATGGGTCGACCCTACCGGGGCCGGTGCGCGCGTTGCTCGAGCACGGGACGAGCGTGCCGGGGCCGGTGCGCGCATAGGTCGAGCACGTGACGAGCGTGCCGGGGCCGGTGCGCGCGTTGCTCGAGCATGGGTCGACCGTGCCGGGCTTGGGATCGCAGGGGCCCTGCTCAGCGCCCGGGCAACTGCACGAACGCGCGCTGCATGCAGTCTTCGCGGGGACAGACCCGGCAACCCGGGCCGATCGACACCGAGTTGCCCGGGCTCTGGATGTCCAGCCCGCGCGTATAGACCAGCCGTTCCGCGTGCTGCAGGTCGCAGCCCAGCGCCACCGCGAAGGTCTTGCGTGGCTGGCCATGCCCGACCGGCCCACTGCTGACCTGCCGGGCCAGCCAGAAATGCCGCCGTCCATCGGGCATGCGCGC
Organism: Pseudomonadota bacterium; assembly: GCA_037033225.1. GTDB lineage: Bacteria > Pseudomonadota > Gammaproteobacteria > Xanthomonadales > Xanthomonadaceae > Stenotrophomonas. The sequence continues at coordinate 20,684 of JAZBLM010000029.1, read as the reverse complement.
GGTCTGGGTCAGGATCCGCCCGGGCTGGTTGAACGCCTCGTACACGATCCACAGCGGACACGAGCCTCCCACCTGCGAGAAATGGAAATCGGTCGCCGAATGGCGCTTGGACACATTGCCGGCGCGGTCCACCCGGATGAAGAAGAACGGCAGCCCGGGGGCGCTCCGGCGGGCCAGGGTGCTCAGCCGATGGCACACCGCCTCGAAGCCCACGCCGAACTGATGCGCCAACAGCTCGATGTCATAGCCGCTCTGCTCGGCCGCACGCAGGAAGGCGGCATAGGGCATCACCAGGGCGCCGGCGAAATAGTTCGACAGGCCGATGCGCGCCTGCGCGATACGCTCGGCATCCTCGAAGCCGGCGCGTGCGACCACCGCATCCACCTGCGCCAAATGGCCGCGCAGCACCAGCTCGGCGGCCATCTGGAACGCCTGCTGGCCAGGCTCCAGGTAATCGGGCAGCCACAGGGTGCGCGACGCTTCATCCATCACCCGCTTCTCGCGACCGGCCTGCAGTGGCGCCACCTCCACCAGGACGCCATGGCGGTCGGCCAGCAGCTGGCGCAGCCGCGGCGCCATGTGGCCGGTGATCAATCCCCATTCGCCGACCAGCTGTTCGGCGAGCGCGTCCAGCTCGGGGATGTGGTTGTGCATGCGGTTGAAGAAATCGCGGACCTGGTCGCCTGCCGGCAGGCTCATGCCGGCACCAGGCTCGCCCAGCTGGAATTCCAGCGCCGCGGCGTGCTCGCGCAGTGCCAGATGGCGCCGGTGCAGGTCCAGCAACGCCTGGCTGACCTGCGGCAGGTTGCCCGCCAGCGCGCGCAGCTCATGGCCGCTGACGTCGGCCAGCCCGAGATCGCGCAGGGTCTGCCCGAGTGCCTCCTGCAGGGCCGCCGAGCCGCCCGGATCGAACAGGTCACCCAGGTCACCCAGCACCGCGCGCAGCCGCTGCTGCACCGCCGGGGTGAGCGGACGCTTGTTGCGCTCGATCTGGTTCAGGTAGCTCGCAGACACTGCCAGCCGCTGAGCCAGCTGGGCCTGGGTGAAGCCGCGTTGCTCCCGGAGCTTGGCCAGGCGCAGGCCGACCTGACGCTGTGGTGCGGTGTCATTCACAGAATTAACAATTATCAGCGCGGTAGTTGGCCAGATTAAGCGCAGACAAGCCGGAAATCGAGTCAGCGCCTGTGAATAATGCCAAGCATCCCTAGTCGCCCACGGAACCGCCATGACTGTTGCAGCGCCCCGCATCCGCCTGTTGATCGACGGCCAGTTCATCGAATCCGCCACCGCGCAGTGGCAGGACGTGGTCAATCCGGCCACCCAGGACGTGCTGGCCCAAGTGCCGTTCGCTACCCCCAGCGAAGTCGACGCCGCCGTGGCCGCCGCCAAGGAAGCCTTCAAGACCTGGCGCAAGACGCCGATCGGCACCCGGGCACGCATCTTCCTGAAGTACCAGCAGCTGATCCGCGAGCATATGTCCGAGCTGGCGCACACCCTCAGCGCCGAACAGGGCAAGACCGTTCCCGATGCCGAAGGCGACGTGTTCCGCGGGCTGGAAGTGGTGGAGCACGCGGCCGCGATCGGCAACCTGCAGCTGGGCGAACTGGCCAACAACGTCGCCAACGGCGTGGACACCTACACCCTGATGCAGCCGTTGGGCGTCTGTGCCGGCATCACCCCGTTCAACTTCCCGGCGATGATCCCGCTGTGGATGTTCCCGATGGCCATCGCCACCGGCAACACCTTCATCCTCAAGCCGTCCGAACAGGACCCGATGGTCACCATGCGCCTGGTCGAACTGGCGCTGGAAGCCGGCATTCCCAAGGGCGTGCTCAACGTCGTGCATGGTGGCGAAGACGTGGTCAACGCCATCTGCGACCACCCCGACATCAAGGCGGTGTCGTTCGTCGGTTCGACCCGCGTCGGCACCCACGTCTACAACCGCGCCTCCCTGGCCGGCAAGCGCGTGCAGTGCATGATGGGGGCGAAGAACCATGCCGTGGTGCTGCCGGACGCGAACAGGGAGCAGACCCTCAACGCGATGGTCGGCGCCGCCTTCGGTGCCGCCGGCCAGCGTTGCATGGCCGCCTCCACCCTGGTCCTGGTCGGTGAAGCCCGTTCGTGGGTACCGGACCTGGTGGCCAAGGCGAAGACGCTGAAGGTCAGTGCCGGTTCGGTCGCCGGGACCGACGTCGGTCCGGTGATTTCCTGCGCCGCGCGCGAGCGCGTGGAAGGCCTGATCGCCTCGGGCGTGGAGCAGGGCGCGACGCTGGAACTGGACGGGCGCAAGCCGCAGGTGGACGGCTTCGAGAAGGGCAATTTCGTTGGGCCGACGATCTTCTCCGGTGTCACCACCGACATGCGCATCTACCAGGAGGAAATCTTCGGGCCGGTGCTGGTGATCCTGGAAGCGGAGACGCTGGAAGATGCCATCGCCCTGGTCAACAGCAACCCCAACGGCAACGGCACGGCGGTGTTCACCCAGTCCGGCGCGGCTGCGCGGCGCTTCCAGGAAGACATCGACGTCGGCCAGGTCGGCATCAACGTACCGATCCCGGTGCCGGTGCCGCTGTTCTCCTTCACCGGTTCGCGTGCGTCCAAGCTCGGCGACCTGGGACCGTACGGCAAGCAGGTGGTCATGTTCTACACCCAGACCAAGACCATCACCGCACGCTGGTTCGACGATGAGACGCTGAGCCATGGCGTCAACACCACCATCAGCCTCAAGTAACAACGGAGTTGCAGCCATGAGTAACTCGATGACGACGGAACTCGAAGAAGCGCAGCAGGCCTATCGCGAGGCAGCGCGTGACTTCGCCCAGGCGGAACTGGCGCCACACGCAGCGCGTTGGGATGCGGAGGGCATCTTTCCGCGCGAGGCGATCGCCAAGGCAGGGGAACTCGGGTTCTGTGGCCTGTACATGGATCCGGAGGTCGGTGGCAGCGGCTTGAGCCGACTGGACGCCGCCGTCGTCATCGAGGAACTCGCCGCCGTGGATCCGTCCACCGCGGCCTACGTCAGCATCCACAACATGGCCTCGTGGATGGTCTCCAAGTGGGGCCAGGAGAGCCTGCGCGCTGCCTGGGGCAGCGACCTGTCGGCCGGCATACGGCTGGCCTCGTATTGCCTGACCGAGCCTGGTGCGGGCTCGGATGCGGCCTCGCTGAAGACCACCGCGGTGCGCGACGGCAACGATTACGTACTGAACGGCGCCAAGGCCTTCATTTCCGGGGCCGGCGCGACCGAACTGCTGGTGGTGATGGCGCGCACGGGTGGCCCCGGGGCGAGTGGGATCAGCGCCATTGCGGTGCCGGCCGACCTGCCGGGCATCAGCTTCGGCCGCAAGGAAGAGAAGATGGGCTGGAACAGCCAGCCGACCCGCGGCATCACCTTCGAAAACGTGCGCGTGCCGGTCAGCCACCTGCTCGGTGAGGAGGGTCACGGTTTCAAGCTGGCGATGAAGGGCCTGGACGGAGGCCGCATCAACATCGCCGCCTGCTCGCTCGGGGCAGCGCAGGGTGCGCTCGATGCGGCCCGGCGCTACATGGGCGAGCGCCGTCAGTTCGGCAAGGCGCTGGCCGAGTTCCAGGCCCTGCAGTTCAAGCTTGCCGACATGGCGATCGACCTGGTCGCTGCACGCCAGATGGTGCACACCGCCGCGCGCAAGCTCGACGCCGGTGCCAGCGACGCCACCGTCTGGTGCGCGATGGCCAAGCGCTTCGCCACCGATGCCGGCTTCACCGTCTGCAACGAGGCGCTGCAGATCCACGGCGGTTATGGCTACATCCGTGAGTATCCGATCGAGCGCCTGTTGCGCGATTGCCGCGTGCACCAGATCCTGGAAGGCACCAACGAGATCATGCGGGTCATCGTGGCCCGCCACCTGCTCAACACCGAAGAGGAACTGCGATGAACGATTGGCGCACCCATGAACACACCGGCCTGAAGGTGGAAGCCGATGGCCACGTCGCGGTCATCACCCTGCACAACCCGCCGGCCCACACCTGGACCGTGCACAGCCTGTCGGCGCTGCGCGACCTGGTCGGCGCACTGAACGCGGACCGCAGCATCTACGCCCTGGTGATCAGCGGCGACGGAGAGAAGTTCTTCTCCGCCGGTGCCGACCTCAACCAGTTCGCGTCGGGCGACAAGGCCGCGGCACGCGAAGCCGCCCGTCGTTTCGGCGAGGCCTTCGAAGCGCTCTCCGGGTTCCGCGGTGTGTCGATCGCCGCGATCAACGGTTACGCCATGGGCGGCGGCCTGGAGTGCGCGCTGGCCTGCGACCTGCGCATCATCGAAGCACACGCCCAGGTAGCACTGCCCGAAGCAACGGTAGGACTGCTGCCGTGCGCCGGTGGTACCCAGAACCTGCCGCGTCTGGTCGGTGAAGGCTGGGCCAAGCGCATGATCCTGCTGGGTGAGCGCATTGATGCGGAGACCGCCGTACGCATCGGCCTGGCCGAAGAGATGACCGGCAAGGGCGAAGCCAAGGCACTGGCGCTGGAGTGGGCGAAGAAGGCCGGCAAGCAGAGCCCGACCAGCATCGCCGCCTGCAAGACGCTGGTGCAGTTCACCCGTACCGGAACGCACGCGTCGGCGCTTGTCGCCGAGCGTGAGGCGTTCGTCGACCTGTTCGACAGCGCCGACCAGGTGGAAGGGGTAAGCGCCTTCCTGGACAAGCGTACTGCGCAGTGGAAAAACGCATGAGCGCCGTCGACGCGCCGGCCGGCATGCCGACGCCGGTGCTGTTCGAGGAGCGCATTGCCGGCAACGGAAGCCGGATCGGCATCGCCACGCTCAACGCGCCGCGCACGTTGAACGGCTTCTCACTGCCGATGGCCCACCTGCTGCTGGAGAAGCTGCGGGCCTGGGCGGCCGACGACAACGTGGCCATGGTGGTGCTGCAGGGCGAAGGCGAGAAGGCATTCTGCGCCGGCGGCGACCTGCACAGCCTGTACCACTCGATGCAGCCGTTCCGTCAGGCGGGCCATGCGGATATCCGCCAGAACGCCTACGCGTCCGAGTTCTTCGACGTCGAGTACCGCGTCGATCACCTCATCCACACCTATTCCAAGCCGATCCTGTGCTGGGGCCACGGTATCGTGATGGGCGGCGGCATCGGCCTGATGTCCGGCGCCAGCCACCGGGTGGTCAGTGAACGCTCCAGGCTGGCATTCCCGGAAATCACGGTTGGCCTGTTCCCCGACGTAGGGGGCAGCTGGCTGCTGCAGCGCGTCCCCGGCCGGGGCGGCCTGTTCCTTGGCTTGACCGGCGCGTTGCTCGGGCCCAGTGACGCCCTGCATGCCGGACTGGCGGATGTGCATATCGTCGAGAACGAGCGTGGCACCGTGTTCGATGCGTTGCTGCAGGTGGACTGGACGCAGGACGGTGCGAGCAACCATCCCTTGCTGGACGCGCTGCTGCAGGACCATGCCAGCGCGCCGCCACCGGGTCCACTGCAGTCCCATGCCGCACTGGTGGATGAGCTCTGCGCCGGCGACGACCTGCAGGTGATCGTAGACCGTATCAGTGCGCTGCAGACCGACGACGCCTGGCTGCAGGGCGCACAGAAGACGCTCGCTGCCGGCGCTCCGGGCTCGGCACGATTGGCCTTCGAACTGCAGCAGCGCCTGGCCGGCGGCGACCTGGCCGCGGTCTACCGGCAGGAGTACGTGACCGCGCTGCACTGCGCCGCGCACGGGGATTTCGCCGAAGGCATCCGGGCCCTGCTGATCGACAAGGACCGCGCGCCACGCTGGCAGCCGGCCACGCTGGCCGAGGCAACCGCCGCGTGGGCGGACACCTTCTTCATCTCTCCGTGGCCCGCCGACCAGCATCCGCTGGCCGATCTCGGTGCCACCGCAGCCCAGAGGACAGTCGCATGAGCCGTATTGCATTCATCGGGTTGGGCAACATGGGCGGGCCGATGGCCGCCAACCTGGCCAAGGCCGGACACGCGGTGCGCGTGTTCGACCTGGTTCCTGCCGCAGTACAGGCGGCCGTCGACGCCGGCGCCATCGCAGCGGGTTCCGCACGGGACACGCTGACCGACGCGGAGGTCGTGATTTCGATGCTGCCGGCCAGCCGCCACGTCGAAGGCGTCTATCTGGGCGAAGAAGGCCTGCTGGCCGACATCCCCGGCGGCGCGCTGGTCATCGACTGCAGCACCATCGCACCGGCCACTGCGCGCAAGGTTTCCGAAGCCGCTGCCGCACGCGGCCTGCAGATGCTGGATGCGCCCGTGTCCGGTGGCACGGCCGGGGCAACGGCGGGCACGCTGACCTTCATTGTCGGTGGTGAGGAAGACGCGCTGGAGCGTGCGCGTCCCTATCTTGAAGCGATGGGGCGCAACATCTTCCACGTCGGTGCCAGCGGCGCCGGCCAAGTGGCGAAGCTGTGCAACAACATGGCGTTGGGCGTGATCATGGCGGTCACCGGCGAGTCCATCGCGCTGGGCGTCGCGCACGGACTGGACCCGAAAGTACTGTCCCAGATGATGGCGGTCAGTACCGGGCGCAGCTGGGCGACGGAAGTCTGCAACCCGTGGCCGGGCGTGCTGGAGAACGCACCCGCTTCGCGCGGCTACAGCGGCGGCTTCGGCAGCGACCTGATGCTCAAGGACATGGGCCTGGCAGTGGAAGCGGCGATGAGTGTCGGGGCCTCGATCCCGCTCGGCGAGCTGGCGCGCAACCTGTATTCGATGAACCACCAGGCCGGTCGCGGCAAGCTGGATTTCTCCAGCGTGGTGCAGCTGGTCACCAGCGACGCCTGAGCCGCGACGCCGCACACAGGCGCCTGGCAGGGGCACACAGCGGCCCGCAGGCGAGCCGGGTTCCATCGCAGCGCGACGGACGTCCGGCTCCGGCTGCGGGCCGTCCTGCTCAGGCAACGATCAGCGTGACGTCGATGTTGCCGCGCGTGGCGTTGGAGTACGGGCAGACGATATGCGCCTTCTGCACCAGATCCTCCAGCTGCGCGCGTTCCACGCCCGGGGCGCTGATGGTCAGCTCGGCCTCGATGCCGAAACCGGTCGGGATCTGACCGATGCCCACCTTGCCGCTGACGGTGGTATCGGCCGGCAGCGCGACCTTGGCCTGGCCGGCGACGAACTTCAGCGCGCCCAGGAAGCAAGCCGAGTAGCCCGCCGCGAACAGCTGCTCGGGATTGGTGCCCGGGCCGCCTGCGCCGCCGAGTTCGCGCGGCGTCGACAGCTGGACGTCCAGCACGTTGTCGGAGGAAATGGCGCGGCCTTCGCGGCCGCCGGTTGCGGTGGCGTTGGCGGTGTACAGGACTTTTTCAATCGACATGGCGGGGTTCCTTCAAAGGGTGGCCGGTCGGCCGGTGAGGGATACTTTGCGCGCGAAGGATGGACGTATGGCAACATGGAGTCCGTAAAACATGACGGATCGTCCAGCCATGCGTGATCGACTCGAATCCCTGCTTGACCGGTTCCCGGTCACTGCACATCTGTTGGACAGCCGCCACATCAGCGGCCAGTGGGTGCCCGCATCCGCCCCGACCCAGCCGTTGCTGCACCTGTTCACCGAAGGCGGCGCGGAGGTCGTCCACGCCGATGGCGCACGCCAGCGCATCGATGCCCCCAGCGTGCTGCTTTACGCACGCCCGCAGGCACACCACATCATCGTCGACAAGAACCAGCACTTCCCGCTGGTGACGGCCGGCCTGCGGTTCGAGGCGGGTGAAGGCAGCCCCGTGGCCGATGCGTTGCCTGCCATCGTCTGCCTGCCGCTGGCCGAACTGCTTGGCAGCCACGCCGTCCTGGACGTGCTGTTCGAAGAAGCCTTCGCGCAGCGCTGTGGGCGCCAGGCGATGCTCGACCGCCTGTTCGAACTGGTCATCATCCAGGTGCTGCGCACGTTGATGGAGAACGGCCAGATCCAGGTCGGCCTGCTTGCCGGCATGGGCCATCCGCGGCTGCGCCATGCATTGGTCGCGATGCACGAGCAGCCGGCTGAAGACTGGTCGCTGCAGGGGCTGGCCGAGCGGGCGGGGATGTCGCGCAGCGCCTTCGCCGAGGGATTCCGGGAGGTCATCGGCAGTACGCCGGGCCAGTATCTGCAGGCGTGGCGGACCCGGCTGGTGCAGCAGGCCCTGCGTCGCGGCCTGCCGCTCAAGCGCATCGCCGGTGACGTGGGCTATGGCAGTGAAGCGGCATTGTCGCGGGCCTTCAAGGCGCAGACCGGGCAGTCGCCGCGCGAGTGGAAGCTGAGCGCCCGGTAGCAGCGCGCACCGCGCCGGGCGCGCTACGCGCGGCGGGGGAACGCGCTGGATCCGCGTATGTCGCCGCCGGGGCGCCGAGGCCTAGACCGCCCACTCCAGGTCGGTAGTGAACATGATGGTCAACCAGCGATCCGGCGATTCCTCGCCGAGCAGGTCGCCGATCTCATCGCGCAGCCGGTCCCACTCGGCCAGGGCGCGCGGCGGGTCATCAGCACGTACGACGAAGAACAGTTCGATCTGCTCGCCGCGCCCGACCTGTGCCACGTAGCTGCGATAGTCGAGGAAACCGTGGCGGGCGACGACCTCGCGCGCGACCGCGTCGACGTGGTCGCGCAGTGCCTGCGGCGCTACCAGCAGGATGCCGGCCAACGCCTGGCGTACCGTGCCGAGCGGCGCGACCATGACGAACACGCACACCACCGCAAGGATCCCCGGATCGATGTAGGGCCCGATCCAGGCCAACGACGTGCCGCGCACCAGGGCGCCGCCGACGAAGGCCAGCAGATAGCAGGCCGACATGCTGGCGGCGATGATCCAGTTCTTCGCATCCAGCGCGATGAACTCCGAACCGATGCGCCGATTCGCCCGCAGCACGAATGCGGCCAGGGTGGCCTCGGCCAGCAGTGAGATCACCCCGAAGGTGATCGCCGGCCCCAGTGCGATCAGGCGACCGCCCGAGGTCAGCGCATCCACCGCGTTGACCAACGCGTACAACGCCGCACCGATCATCAACGTACCGCTCACGCCGAGCACGATCGGTTCCAGGTGCCAGAACCCCATGGAGAACCGCTGGTTGAGGCGCGATTGCAGCGTGTCGGTATTGGTGGACTGCGCGATGAGCCGGGCCACCAGCAGCGACAGCCAGGTCATCACGACGTCGATCATTCCGTAGATGCCATCGAAGATGATCAGTGACGAGTTGGCGTAGAGGCCAAAGCCCACCGCCATGGCCGCCATGACCAGCGTGCCGGCGATGGACAGGCGCAGCACCCCCTGCTCGCTGCGGGGATCGAAAAAGCCGGGTCGGTCTGCATCCATGCACCGATTGTAGAACGCGGACCCGCACGTGCCGGGGGCCAAACCATCGCATTCGCCCCAGCAGCCGGATCAACGGGCCGTAGCAGTCATGGGCTTGGATGGATCACGGCCTGGCAGCGCCGACCCAAGGTCGGCAGGCACCGTCCGGCGCTGCGGAACGGCCTCAGGCCCTGCGTCGGCGCTGCTGTCTTCTGGTCTTCGTTCTTACACGGGCACGCGCGCATCCATGACCGCGCGCACGATCTCCCGTAGACTTGCGCGCTCGCGCACGACCGGATCCTGCTGCAGTGACCACGCCACCCTGACCCCTGCCGTTCGGCAGCCGGCCCGTCCCGGCTTCAGGTAATCGTGACCCCGCTATCCGCGTGCGGCGATGCCCGCGCGCCCAGGAAATTCCAATGCAGACCCTTTATCCGCTGCGCCAGCAATGGCTCGGCAACATCCGTGGCGACGTGCTGTCCGGCATCGTCGTCGCCCTCGCGTTGATCCCTGAAGCCATCGCGTTCTCGCTGATCGCCGGCGTGGACCCCAAGGTGGGCCTGTACGCCTCCTTCTCCATCGCCGTGATCACCGCGATCGCCGGTGGCCGACCCGGCATGATCTCCGCCGCCACCGGTGCGATGGCGCTGGTCATGGTCGACCTGGTGAAAGACCACGGCCTGGACTATCTGTTCGCCGCGACGATCCTGACCGGCCTGCTGCAGATGCTGGCCGGTGCCCTGAAGCTCGGCTCGCTGATGCGCTTCGTATCGCGCTCGGTCATCACCGGCTTCGTCAACGCGCTGGCCATCCTGATCTTCATGGCGCAGCTGCCCGAGCTGGTCGGCCGCGGCTCCATGGTCTACGTGCTGTGCGCCGCGGCGCTGGCGATCATCTACCTGCTGCCGCGCATCACCCGCGCGGTGCCCTCGCCGCTGGTGGCCATCGCCGTCCTCACCGCCGTGGTGATCGGCTTCGGCATCGACGTGCGCACCGTGGGCGACATGGGCCAGCTGCCCGACAGCCTGCCGGCGTTCTTCCTGCCCGACGTGCCCCTGAGCTGGGACACCCTGCGCATCCTGCTGCCGGTCTCGGCCACGCTGGCCGTGGTGGGCCTGCTGGAATCGATGATGACGCTGCAGATCGTCGAAGACATCACCGAGACCCCCAGCGAGCGCAACCGCGAATGCGCCGGGCAGGGCCTGGCCAATACGGTGACCGGGTTCTTCGGTGGCATGGCCGGCTGCGCGATGATCGGCCAGTCGGTGATCAACGTGACCTCCGGTGGCCGCGGCCGGCTGTCCTGCCTGGTGGCCGGCTCGGTGTTGCTGGTGCTGGTGGTCTACGGCAGTGATCTGGTGCGGCAGATCCCGATGGCGGCGCTGGTCGCAGTGATGATCATGGTCAGCATCGGTACTTTCAGCTGGCGCTCGCTGCGCGATCTGGCCACGCATCCGCGCAGTTCGTCGGCGGTGATGCTGCTGACCGTGGTGGTGACCGTGGCCACCCACGACCTGGCCAAGGGCGTGCTCAGCGGGGTGCTGCTGTCAGCGCTGTTCTTCGCCCGCAAGGTCGGCCGGATGCTGGACGTGCAGCGCGAAGACCATGGGGAAACCCAGATCTACCGCGTGCGCGGGCAGGTGTTCTTCGCTTCGGCCGGGCAGCTTGGCGCGGCCTTCGACTACCAGCACGTAGCGCAGAACGTGCAGATCGACCTGCGCGATGCGCATCTGTGGGACCTGACCGCCGTGGCGGCGCTGGAGCGCGCGCAGGAAAAGCTGGCCGCGCACGGTGCCAGGGTCACTCTCGTGGGCCTCAACGCCGCCAGCCAGACCCTGATCGAGCGCGTCGGTACCGCCGGCCGCGCCAGCGCACCGCACTGACCCATCCGCCAGCGCAGCAGCCCGGTAGCGTCGATCCATGATCGACGAGGCCCCCCGACATCCCATCCGTCAGCGCAGCTGGTCCAGGTAATGCTCCAGCAGGTCCGCCCGGCTGGCCAGCGCCTGCGCATCCATCACCGCCCCTTCCAGATTCACCGACGGCGGCGCGCCCAGCAGGCTGGTCACGAACTCGCCATCGCGCGCCCGTGTCTGCAGCCACGCGCGCTGGGCAACCTGCAGCCTGCTGCGTGCGGCGGGCGCCAGCTTGCGTCCCAGCGCCGCATAGGCCGCGTTCAAGCGCGCATCCTGGCGGGCAGTCTCCTGCGCGATGCAGGTCTTCTGCGCGGCAAGTCCGCGGGCGCGGTCCGTGCAGGTCGAGAAGGTCGCCGACAGCGATTGCGTGGGCGCCGCCATCGCGGGGCCGTGGGCGGCCAGGCCCAACAGCAATGCGGGCAGGGCGAAGGTCAACAGGCGAGTGTGCATGGCTGGCTCCAAGGATCCGAGTGCGGAGGGTAGGGCAGGGCGACCTGCCGCAACCTAAACGGGGCCCACGATGACTCGCGGTCGGTAGCGCAGGACTTGCCCGGCCTGCAGTCTGCCTGTCGCCTGCGCCGCAGCAGCGGGCATCCGTCAGACCAAGAGCGTCACGTCCCCGCGCCTGCCCCGCCGATCCGTTCCGGTTCATGGCGACCCCTCCGGAAGCGGCGATAATGGGCCAATGACGTCCGTATCCCTGCCTCCCGACCAGATCCGCCTCTCCGTCGCCCCCATGATGGACTGGACCGACCGCCATTGCCGCGTGTTCCACCGCCTGCTGGCGCCGTCGGCGCGCCTGTATACCGAAATGGTGCATGCCAATGCGGTGGTGCTGGGTGATCGCGAGCGCCTGCTGGGCTTCGACCCGGTGGAGCAGCCGCTGGCCCTGCAGCTGGGCGGCAGCGATCCGGCGCTGCTCGCCCAGGCGGCGCGTATCGCCCAGGACTGGGGCTACGACGAGGTCAACCTCAACTGCGGTTGCCCGTCCGACCGGGTGCAGGCCGGACGCTTCGGCGCCTGCCTGATGCGCGAGCCGGCGCTGGTGGCGGACTGCGTTGCCGCGATGGTCGCCGCCGTGGACATCCCGGTGACGGTCAAATGCCGGCTCGGGGTGGACGAGGACAACGACTACGACGCCTTTGCGGCGTTTGTGGACCGCCAGGTGCAGGCCGGCGCCGCCATGGTGGTCGTGCATGCACGCAATGCCTGGCTCAAAGGGCTGTCGCCCAAGGAGAACCGGGAAGTGCCGCCGCTGCGCTATGACTGGGCCTACCGGCTCAAGCAGGAACGCCCGGCGCTGCCGGTGCTGCTCAACGGTGGCCTGGCCAGCATCCACTCGGTCCAGGCGCAGGACGGGCGGGTGGACGGGGTGATGCTGGGTCGCGCGGCCTACCATGACCCCTACCTGCTGCATCAACTGCATTGCCTGCAGACCGGCGCCAGCGACCAGACCCGGCAGGCGCTGCTGCGCGCGCTGCGGCCCTACGTCGAGGAGCGGCTGGGCGAAGGCCTGGCGCTCAAGCACATCACCCGCCACCTGCTCGGGCTGTTCCACGGTCAGCCGGGCGGCCGTGCGTTCCGTCAGGTGCTGAGCGAGGGGGCCCACAAGACGGGAGCCGACTGGTCGCTTGTCGAGCAGGCGCTGGCGGTCACGGAGCGCGAAGCTGCGCGCGCTGCGGCCTGAATTCCGCGCAATTTCTGCCACACAGCGGGCACATAACGCGGTAGGATGTTCACTTACCTGAATATAGACACCTGATCTTCATAAAAGTTCAGACCGGATTCACCGGTAAAAGCCGAAATTTGCAAAAGATTTGTAAAGCCCCGCGCCTCGCGTGCGGACAAAGACTTCACAATTTTTGAACGAATTGCCGGCCTCGGCTAGGATCCCATGATGTGCTCCCGTTCTAAGACCTGTCAGATTGCCTTCGCCGCCGCGATCTCGTTGCTGGTGCTGGCACCCCCGCTGGCCCATGCGCAGGCGCCTGTTTCGGCGCAGATGCAGCAGGGCATGCAGCGGCAGGAGGCTCAGCAGCGCTTTCCGCGCGCGGAGCGGGCCGACATGATGGTCCGTGCCGAGGCCAGCGAGGACCGCCGCTCCTTGTCCGATGCCGTGCGCCGGGTGCAGCGTTCCACTGGCGGCCACATCCTCGGGGTGGAGACGGTGCCCTTCGACGGACGTGACATCAACCGCGTCAAATACATGGATGAGCGCGGTCGGGTGCGTTACATGGATGATCCCGTTCAGCAGCGTTCACAGCCCCGCCCGCCCCGATCGGATATGTCTTCACTACGCGGCGATAACCCCTGAACAGGGATCATTGACGCATCACACCCGATTTCCACCGGCCCCAGCGGCCGACCCCAGCACACTAGGGAGAGTTCATGCGTATCCTTCTGGTCGAAGACGAAGCCCCGCTGCGAGAGACCCTTGCAGCCCGGCTGAAGCGCGAAGGCTTTGCCGTCGATGCTGCACAGGATGGCGAGGAAGGTCTGTACATGGGCCGCGAAGTCCCGTTCGACGTGGGCATCATCGATCTGGGCCTGCCCAAGATGTCGGGCATGGAGCTGATCAAGGCGCTGCGCGACGAGGGAAAGAAGTTCCCCGTGCTGATCCTGACCGCGCGTTCCAGCTGGCAGGACAAGGTTGAAGGGCTCAAGCAGGGCGCCGACGATTATCTGGTCAAGCCGTTCCACGTCGAAGAGCTGCTGGCACGCGTCAACGCGCTGCTGCGGCGCGCCGCGGGTTGGAGCAAGCCGACGCTTGAATGCGGCCCGGTGGCCCTGGATCTGGCCGCGCAGACGGTCAGCGTGGCCGGCAGCAACGTCGACCTGACCAGCTATGAATACAAGGTGCTGGAATACCTGATGATGCACGCCGGTGAACTGGTCTCCAAGGCCGATCTCACCGAGCACATCTACCAGCAGGACTTCGACCGCGACTCCAACGTGCTGGAAGTGTTCATCGGCCGCCTGCGCAAGAAGCTCGATCCCGATGGCGAGCTGAAGCCGATCGAGACCGTCCGTGGTCGTGGCTATCGTTTCGCCATTCCGCGCAACGAAGGTTGAGCCTGCACAAGGCGGAGTAATGATGTCAGGCCGTCTGTGGTTCTTCCGACGCTGGCGGCCGCGCTCACTGCAGGCGCGCCAGCTGTTGGCCGCCTCGGTGGGCCTGGTGGCCTTCCTGGCACTCGCCGGTTACGCACTGGATGCGGCGTTCGCGGATACCGCGCGCGCCAATCTCCGCGAGCGGCTGAAGAACTATGCCACCGCCTACGCGGCAGGCAGCGATTTCACCCGTGACCGCTCGCTGTATCTGCGCGAGCAGCCGCCGGATCCGCGTTTCGACGTTCCAGGCAGCGGCCTGTACCTGCAGGTGGTAACGCCGGATGGCCGGGTCAACTCGATGTCGGCCGAGGGCCCGATGCTGCCCGCCACCGGCGGTGGCCTGCTGGCTCCCCGGCAGGAAGTCTTCGAAGGGCCGCTGCCGATCATCCAGATCGACGGCAGCGAAGGGTCCGTTTACCGTTACGGCCTGGGCCTGGTCTGGGACGCTGACGCGGACCCGGCCACCGAATTTCCGTACACCATCTATGTGATGGAAGACTCCGGCGCGCTTGGCGCACAGCTGCGCGTGTTCCGTGGGCGGGTCTGGTTCTACCTCGGTGGCATCGGCCTGATCCTGCTGCTGCTGCAGACGGTGATCCTGCAATGGAGCCTGCGTCCGATGCGCCGGGTGATCACCGAGCTTACGCGGGTGCAGCGTGGCGAGAGCGAACGCATGAGCGAACGCCATCCGCGCGAGCTGGAGCCGTTGACCGACAGCATCAATGCCTTCATCGAAAGCGAACGCGAAAACCTCGAGCGCCAGCGCAACACACTTGCCGACCTCGCGCACAGCCTGAAGACCCCGATCGCGGTGCTGCGCACGCAGATGGACAGTGGTTCCAGCAACGATGCCCTGCGCGAAGAGCTGGACGTGCAGCTGCAGCGCATGAACAACCTGGTTTCCTACCAGCTGGCCCGCGCGGCCTCGTCCGGACACAAGCTGTTCTCCGCGCCCCTGCCGATCGAATCCAACGCCGAAGAGATCGTGCGTGGGCTGGAGAAGGTCTACGCCGCCAAGGGCGTGCTGTGCGAGTTCGACATCGACCCGGGCTCGCGTTTCCACGGTGAGCCGGGCGACCTGCAGGAGCTGCTCGGCAACCTGCTGGAAAACGCCTTCAAATGGGCCAACCGTCGCGTGCTGCTGACCGCGCAGCCGCTGCCTGCGCCCAATACCCGCCGGCCTGGCCTGCTGCTGGCGGTGGACGACGACGGCCCGGGTATCGCCCCGGAAGACGTGGCAAAGGTGCTGCAGCGTGGCGTGCGCGGCGACGAGCGCGTGCAGGGTCACGGCATCGGCCTGTCGATCGTGCAGGACATGATCAAGGACTACCGCGGCGAACTGCAGGTGCTGCGTTCGACCGAGCTGGGCGGCGCCCGCTTCGAAGTGCGCCTGCCCGCCGGCCCGTAGCAGGCGCGGCGCGGCAGATCAGCCGCCTGGGAGGCTGCCCACTGGCACCGACCTCCGCCGGCACCGCAGCCGCGCATCTGCGCGTCAGCCGACTGAAGTCGGCTCTGCATCACCGGGCATAAGCCGCGCAGGCGGATCACCGTAGAAGCGCCGCAGGTGCGCAGCCACCGTCGGCAGCGCCTCCGCGAGCACGTCGGGCGCGGAAAAATGGTACTCGGTCGCCACCGCGAAGAACTCTTCCGGCGCTTCAGCCGCGTATGGGTCGATCAACGTCTCTTCGCCGCGGTCAACCTGCGCGCAGAAGCGCTCGTACGCCTGCTGGAAATCGGCCGCCCACTCGCGCTGCCACGCGCGCGGCAACGGCGGGGTCCCGTCGATCGCACCGTCGAGCACGTCGATCTTGTGCGCCATCTCGTGCACCGCGACGCAGTAGCCGTCGAACGGCGCCTGCAGGTCGGCCTGGATGTCGGCCCAGGAGAGGATCAACGGCCCGCTGTCCCAGCTTTCGCCGATCAGCTCGTCGTCCCATTCGTGCAGCACGCCGGTGGCATCGACATGGCTGCGCTGCACGCGGAACGCGTCCGGATACAGGATCAGCTGGGACCAGCCGCGCAGCCCGGCCTCGCCCAGTCCCAGCAGCGGCAGGCAGCACACGGCCGCCAGCAGCACGATGTCCGCATCACGCAGCACCAAGCCCCCCAACGGACTGAGGGTCTTCTCGTGCAGGAAACGCGTGGCCAGCGTGCGCAGGGCGAGCAGGCGATCCGGCGCAAGCCCATGCAGCCACGGCACGTCCTGGCAGGTCTGCTGCCACAAGGCATCGGGAATGGGACGGGGAGCCGGCCGCAGCCAGCGCGACAACGCCTGGATCAGCGGAACATACCTGGCAGGAAGCTGTGCCACTTCGGTGCGCGCAGGCGTTGCAGCACGTCATCGTCACCCCCGCCGCCGCCGCTCGTGGTGGCCTGTGGAGGCATCGGCTTTGGCGTGGTGGGCACTGCGGCGGCCGCGGTACGCGCCGTTGGCGGACGCTCGGCGTCGGGCGTGGAATAGACGCAGTCACCCCGCCCGTTGCTGGCCATCGCGGTGGACACGGTGGCAAGCAGTGGGGACATCAACAGGAGCAGGCAATGGGCAGCACAGCGCATCGACGACATCCGTGATCAAGGGCGGGTGAGTCCCCGATTCTAGCCCGATTTCCATTGGCCATTGGAAGTGCTACCGGACAGCCAGCGGACCTTTGCCGCATACTTTCCGTGTTTATTCGACGGAAGCTGCCGTGGACGACCGCCAACTGCTGGCCAAACTGGCTGCCGGACCGCTGTCCGGCGACGCCCTTGCGCGCGAGCTGGGCCAGACCCGGGCCGCCATCTGGAAGCGGATTCAAGGACTTAGGTCGGCTGGCATCGCCATCGAAGGCCGTGCCGGGGGCGGGTACACGCTTGCCGGGAACGTCGATCTGCTGGATGTGGACGCGATCCGCAGTGCGTTGCCCCCGGCGGCCGCGGCGCTGTTGGACGCCCTGCAGGTGCAGTGGAGTACGGGCTCCACCAACAGCGAATTGCTGCGCTGCAGCGCTCCCCAGCGCGGCAGCCACGTCATGCTGGCCGAACGCCAGACTGGCGGTCGCGGCCGCCGAGGCCGGGTCTGGGCCTCGCCGCTCGCCGCGCATGTCTATCTGTCCGTGTTGCGTGGATTCGCGGGCGGCCTGGCCCAGCTGGGCGGCCTGAGCCTGGTGGCGGGCGTGGCCGTCGCCGAGGCCCTGCGCGCCTTGGGTCATCCGCGCGTGCAGCTCAAGTGGCCGAATGACCTGGTAGTGGATGGTCGCAAGCTGGGCGGCCTGCTGGTGGAGGGCGGCGGCGAGTTCGCCGGGCCGGCGCGGGCCGTGATCGGGCTTGGTCTCAACGTGCACATGCCGCCTGCAACAGCAGCGCAGATCGACCAACCCTGGATCGACCTGGACCAGATGGCAGGCCAGCCAGTGCAGCGCAATGCGGTCGTCGCCGCGCTGCTGGCCCATCTCCTGCCGGCGCTGGAACAGTTCGAGGAGGAGGGACTGACGCCCTTCCTGTCCCGCTACGCGCTCCTCGACAATCTGGCAGGCCGCGACGTCCGGGTGGAACAGGCGGGGGTGTGGCAGGATGGCCGCGCGCTGGGACTGGCCGAAGACGGTGCCCTGCGCGTGGAGATCGAGGGCCGCGAACACCACGTCCATGCCGGCGAAGTCAGCGTGAGGGGACAATGAGCGACTGGCTGTTCGATCTGGGCAATTCCCGCTTCAAATATGCCCCCCTGCACGGCGACCGCGCCGGTGACGTGCAGGCATGGACCCATGGCGCCGAAGACCTGCGCGGCGAGGCACTGCGGAGCCTGCCGCAGGGCGGTACGGCGTACGTCGCCAGCGTGGCTGCGCCCGGCCTCACGGCGACCATGCTCGAGATCCTGCGCATGCGCTTCGAGCGCGTCCACGTCGCGCGCACCGAGGCGGCCTTCGCCGGTGTGCGAATCGCCTACGCCGAGCCCGCGCGGTTCGGGGTGGACCGCTTCCTGGCCCTGCTCGCTGCGGCGCGGGGCGGGCAGAACGTGCTGGTGGTCGGCGTGGGTACCGCCCTGACCGTGGATCTGCTCGACGCCGCCGGTCTGCATCATGGTGGGCGGATATCGGCGTCGCCGACCACGATGCGCGAAGCCCTGCACGCACGTGCCGTGCAGTTGCCCGCCAGCGGCGGAGAGTATCGGGAGTTCGCCAATGACACCGATGACGCGCTCGCATCGGGCTGCGACGGTGCCGCCATCGCGCTGATCGAGCGCAGTCGGGCCAAGGCCGAAGACCAGCTGCAGGCGCCGGTGCGGTTGCTGCTGCATGGCGGCGGGGCACCGGTGCTGCAGCCCCGGTTGCCCCCGGATACGACACACCAGCCGCTGCTGGTGCTGGACGGCCTGGCGCGCTGGGCGGTCCACCTGCCGGCAACGAAAGGCTAGGATTCCTGCATGCTGACCCGCGCCCTGATCGTCCTGCTTGTCCTGCTCAACGTGAGCGTTGCCCTGTGGTGGCTGCTGCGCGCTGAGCCGGCATCGGTGCCTGCCACGGCGCCGCCCACCGGAGTGGCCGAGCTGCAGTTGCTGCAAGCCGGCACGACGGTGTCGCCCGCATTGCCGTCCACGCCGACCGTTCCGCTGCAGGAGGCGGCGCCGGAAGCACCGGCATCCAGGCAGGTGGCGGCGGACCTGCCCCGCGCGCCGGAGCCCGTCGAAGCCGAGGCGCCCGCCGCGCCGCCCGCGCCCGCCGCAATGGCGCCGAAGGACGCCCCGCAACGCTGCGTCGCACTGGGTCCTTTCGCCGACCAGGCCGCTGCGCAGGCCGCCCAGGCGAAGGTGGGCGGTGCGCTGCTGCAGCCCCGCCTGCGCGAGCAGGCCGTTGCCGGTGCGACGTCGCGCTTCCGGGTGATGATGCCGCCGGCGGAAAGCCGGGAGGCGGCGCAGGCCACGGTGCAGCGGATCCTCGCGGCCGGGCTGAGCGATTACTACATCATCGGGCAGGGACCTGACGCCAATGCCATCGCGCTGGGGCAGTACCGCAACCGCGAAGGCGCCGAGCGACGGTTGGCGGCCCTGCGCGAGGCCGGTTTCCAGGCGCAGCTGAGCGGTGGCGAAGGTGCCTCCAGCTGGTGGCTGCAGGGCGCGCTGACGGATGCCGGCGCCGCAGAGGGGTTGCGCCAGCGCAGTGGCGCTGCCCAGCAACGCTCGCTGGACTGTGCGGGACTGCGGTAGAATCCCCTCTGCTTCGCGGCCCGCCCGCGAACGCGTCGTACCCCATGCCGCTTTAGCTCAGTTGGTAGAGCAACTGTCTTGTAAACAGTAGGTCATCCGTTCGATTCGGATAAGCGGCACCATTTTCTGCATTGCCGGCCCGCACCTTCGAGAGTGACGGCCCGGACGTTCGGTAGTGACGGCCGTTGGCCGTCAGCGCGCGCGCCCATGATGGCCAGCCGCCGCCACTACCATTCGATCCCGTCGATGCAGAAAACCTGCAAGTGGTGCCTGTCCCGTCGGCCCAGAATGACGCGTCTCCTGCTGCCACGGTCGCGCCATGCCAAGCGTATCTCCGCTGTTCCCCGCCGCCCCCCGGATCGCGCCGGGCCTTGCAGTGCGCCTGCCGGCGGACGTCGCTTCGCGGTGCCAGGCGGGGAGCGCGGCGCGTCCCACCGCGGTAGCCAACCACCCGCTCACCGCGTCGCGCGGGCGCCACGCGCAGAACGCCACCGGCGCCAGCACGCAGGACAACCGGACACTGGCACTGGATGCCATGCGGGTCGTCCGCTCCGCCTACCGCGCGGGTGACAAGTCCAGCAACAAGCAGCCGACGCAAGGGCGCGACATCGAAGCGCGGCAGCAGCGCGGCATCCGTGCGGCCTACCGCATTGGACATCTGCGCAAGCTGACTTCCGCCAATATTCAGCATTTCCGCGTGCCGCAGCGGGGTACGCGCATCGACGCCGGCAACTGCGGGGAACTGGCGGTGGCTGTAGCGCGGCGTGTCCAGGCGCGGGGCGGGACGGTCAGCATCTGGTCCATCCACGACGCGCAGGCCAAGGGCGCTGCGGCCTATCCGCATGCGTTCTGCGTGGTGGGTGAGCCGCCTTCGGCATCGAGCCATGACTTCGCCGGCTGGGATGGCGTGTGGATCGTCGATGGCTGGGCCAACGTCGTCTGCGAAGCGCCGGAGTTCACTGCGCACCTGACCGCAAAGCTGCTCAAGTGGGCGGGCCAGGGCAAGCTTCTTCGTAATGATGACACCAGGGCCTGGGAACCCGCGGACGAGCCAGGCTTTCTCGCGCTGGTGCGGGATGCGCCCAAGGTCCGCCACAAACCATCGCTGGCTGCCGACCACATCGCATTCGACGTGCTGAGCACGGCGCATTACCCCGCCTCGGTCACGACGGCGTGGCGCGCCGCCTGTGCACGGCGCGAACCCATGGCTCCGGCTGTC
>JAZBLM010000028.1:0-29661 GCA_037033225.1 Pseudomonadota bacterium | reverse complement strand
TGGTGCGCCCGGAGGGATTCGAACCCCCGACCAATGGCTTCGGAAGCCACTACTCTATCCGGCTGAGCTACGAGCGCGCTGGCCGGCTAGTGTACCCCAAAACCTGGGTGCGCCGCACCGGCCATCGCCGCAATTTCAGATGACATGTTTCGCATGAGTGGAGCCCGACCAGGGAGATCGGCGATTACGCCGGCCTTACCTGGCGGTCGCGCACTGGGGCAAGTGCCAAAGCCTGCTCAACATCAGCGAAATGGAGCCGCCGAGCACTTTGTGCCGAAGGGAGTTGTCCATAGCTTTGCATGCCTCAGATGTAGAGGCTGCCCCCGCTACTTGCCACGGCAACTGCCAGTAGGGGAAGTGGACGACCTCTTGAGGCGTCGAGTAAAGGCTGCGATCGTACTTTCCTGCGCGATAGTCGTTCAACCGTGTTCGCATTTTCGCAATGTTCGGATTCGCTGCAGCCTGCTCAAGCATCCACTCTCTCGAGACACCAGCCGCGCCCCAGGTCAAAGCGGTGAACGCATACGCATTGTAAAAGAGTGCTCGCTTCCCTCGATCATTTTCATAAGTAAAACCATCCGGACCTAGGTGAGAGAAGCCCTCCGTCAGCCCGGCCTTTCCGCGTTCATAGAGCGCACTCCGTCCTGTATATCGGCCTGCGAAGACCGCAAACGCGGAGCTCCAGTAAAAGAGGTTGTTTCTCTTCCGGCCGGAAGCTGAGAAGTAGGTCAGGGACTGATCTGCGAGCATTGCGAGCCAGCGCTTTGTTCTGTCGCAATCTACATCTCTGCAAAGTTCAGCGCTCTGGCCGAACGAAGACACAAACGACATGCCATAGAGCATTGACGTCACTTGGCCCTGAAAGCCGACAGGATGGGATAAGCCATCGCCCGATGCCCATTGGCTGAGAAGTTGGAGCGCACGCATTCCGCTGCAATCATCGCCAGTCACGTATTTGTTTGACATCTCGGCGATCTGCAAGGCTGCACGATCAATGGGTGCAACGTCGATTGAGTTCTGCTTTTTACGTGATTCGTCGACTACTGATGACTGACGATCCATGTAGACTGATGTAGTTTCGACGTCTTTTACGACAGTACCCGGAGCTAAGGATTCACATTGCGCCGAATTCGCATTGGCGGTGAACGTGCAGACGACAATGAGCAAAGCCATGCTCACGCGGGCGAGGAAACTCAAGGCGGCTCCCTTTGGCAATGTCACAGCCTCGTGTGTATTTCAGAAACAGGGCGACGGGCCGAAGCGCAGCCACGAAACTCGTCATTCGGGTAGCCGCATGCAATCATCATGATCACGCTATGCTCAGCCGAAATTGGAACTTCGCTTCTGAACGCACGATCCTGAGTGGGGGTCCTGCTCCAGTTCAAGCAACAACTGGCCAGGCCAAGAGAATGAAGGGCGTAAACCAGGGACATAGCGAACATTCCGCCATCGATCCAGGGCTGGTTGCGTTCGTAGCCAGCATCGAATGCGCGCAGGTCGGCAGTCACAATCAGCAGGCACGGAACCTCGTGACCAAAGCCTTTGTTGCCGTTCTGGTACTTCAGGGCGCGATCAATTTTTTCCCTGTCTGATATTTCGTAGACATGCCATGCCTGGCGGCTGCAAACAGAGGGGCTCTTGCTCGCCAACTCGACGGCTCGCAGTATCTGTTCGCGCGCGACTGGCCGGCTGGAGTAATCACGAACCGAATGCCTGCTGTAGAAAAATCTCTCAGGGGAGTCCAGTTGGCCACTCAGCAGGGATGAGGAAGTCAATTCACTATAGCCACCCCCAACTTCGGGGTAGGCGGGAAGGCTGTCGATGTATATCAGCGCCGACTCTGTTGCGGGCGTGGGTGCCAGTGCGGGACTTTCGTCGACGAATGTCCTGAGGACGTTCACAGCCACCTTGTCCTGAAAACCACGTGAACCCGCGGCGCCAGCTGCCTTTACGATCCCGAGTAGTTCATGCAGGGCGTCCCATCCAGAGCCTGCCCGTCGGTTGCGGAAGCTCAAGCTCTTCTCAAGGCGATGATATACCTTGACAGCCAGATAGTTCCGGACCGATGAATCACTGTTCGAGAGCCGCCATCCGCCATATTTGATAAAGCGGACATAATCGTACCAGGATCCTGAAATGGCCTGGGCCATGTTTTTTGCTGGGCGGGCGCGACGTTTCAACCGTTGAAGCCAGACTTTCATTGCATGCTCTCGTTTGAAGGGCTCGAGGTGCGCGTTGATGCGTAGCGGAGACTGTTCCTCGCCAGCAGCCACAGCCGGGCCGCTATGATCGAGATTATAGCCCAGGCGACCGGCACGTCCGACATCACAAGATAGCCAGCGAAGAAGAAGAGAAGGCAGAGACCAGCTGCCTCAAAGCGCGACCGCATCAGATGCCTGGAGTCACCGCGCGTGGTCAGAATGATGTCCGACGGAAAGGCAAAAATCTGCGGCGCCAAGGCAGCGATCCATAAAATTGAATGTATGGCGTAGTCGTCGTACTTCCCGTCAAATGCGACGTGCATCATCCATGGCGCGACCGCAGCGAAAATGATCAGGATGGGGCAAAAAACCAAAGCCAGTGTCCGCATCATCGGCCAGAACATGCGGTCCAACCCAGGTGCCCCAGACGCAGCGAACTGCTTCGCTGCCTGCGATCGCTCCGCGTCCGAATAAGCAGACGTAACAATGAATAGCGGGCGCGCCATCGTCCGGGACGCGCTGAATGCCGCCACGCCTATGGGGGTCGAGACGATGGCGAGCAGCAACTGAACGCCATTATTGTATAGATACTGTGCGACTGAGCCAGCAGAGAGTTGCCTCATGAACGCGCCGTTGCCGGAGAGGATTGACTTGAACGGCAAAGGTGCCGCGAAGACCCGTCTCCAGCCCGCGAGCGCCAAGAACATGGGCGCGGCACTGAAGAGAATACCGTACATCAGTAACGCTGATGCGACAGATAGTCCTGCGCCTTCAGCAGTTGACACGATCGCTGTTGCCATGATGCCAAATAACAGCAAGGCGAATCCGTCGCCGATAAGAATATGTTTGTACGCGGCGGAATGAAAAAACAGGCGCCGCGCCAGCGAGTTGATGCCGCCCGTAAAGGTAAATACTGCGCCTGCGACAAGGGCGGTCTGCCAATATTCGGCAACGAAGTAGTGCGCGACTGGCACGCCGGCCAGCATAAGTCCGGATGATGCTGCCACTGCGATCAATCCGACGCGGAACCATGTGGCATACGCGCCGGCAGCGTCAACGTGCCTGGAGATTGAGATTATTGCTGGAATCAGGATCGCTGATCGTTGCAGGGACTCGGCCAGGAACCAGATAGCGTAGCCCGCCATGAGGGCCCCGAAATCATCAACATCCAGCCAACGTCCGAATGCGACCATACACCCCATGGCAATACCCGCGTGGGTGCATTGAT
This sequence comes from Pseudomonadota bacterium, assembly GCA_037033225.1. Lineage (GTDB taxonomy): Bacteria > Pseudomonadota > Gammaproteobacteria > Xanthomonadales > Xanthomonadaceae > Stenotrophomonas. Next base: position 26,232 of record JAZBLM010000028.1, on the reverse strand, counting down.
CAACCAGCGACGTGGCTTGCCTGATTCTTCCCGCGCGCGGCGTCATGTGAGCGCGCAACCCGTCATGGATCCCCGGGCCGGAGATGCTCCGATAATTTGGGCCGCGCGTCCGGGGCGACGTCTTTCAGGCTGAAGGAGCTGGTCCTGCCGAGAGGCTCTGGAAATGGGCAGTGGGTGCTGCTGCAAGTCAACGGCATCGAGCTTCATTGCGATACAAAACCGGCGCTCGCAACGCGTGCTTTCCATGACTCGACGCGTTGTGACGCCGAAATGATGCTGCGCTCCTCCAGCCGCTTTCGATTGCCCATTGCGCTTTTCATAACCGTTATCAGGTCAGAAGATGTATTATCAAAAAAATCAGCACAGTCAGAGAACATCTTGGTCAGCGTGGCTGTGCCCGAAAGAACGAGAGCTTTTCCAGCACCGATTGCTTCGTTCGCCACGCTCAACTGAATGTCCTCGAAAGTTGTGATTCCGAGAACTACCGACGCCTGCTGCAGCAAGTCATTAAAATCGGATTCTGAGACAAATCCCGTGAATTGAACATTTTCCGGGCATGAGCTCAGCAATCCCTTGGCTTGTGCTTTCTCAAGCCTTCCCGTGATCTTGAATTGCAATCCGGGTGCATGCCTGGCGGCTTCCAATACCATGTCAACCGGTTCGTCGTCAGCGAACGAGCATGGAACGAGAATATAGTCGCCAACCGCGCCGGACGCTGAATCAACGCGAAGTGTCGACGGCGGGTCCTCCAGGACGATTATATTGGTTCCGTCGAGCAATAGATCGCGTGCCTTCGCCGCTATGTCATCATTATGGACGATCACAGCATCGGCTCTCTTCGCGCTATGCGCAAAAAATGGTGTGTCAATCCAAGGTGATCTGAGCGCTGCATTATGACAATCGAGCAGGATCTTGAATTTTTTCCCTGTCACGATCCGCGTGATCATCAACAGGTGCGGGATGAAGTTTGGTGGAACCTGTATCCAGACGATGTCTGGCCTCTCATTGCGCAAGATGCGGATCGTACTGGAACCTTGCCTGATGTAGCCAGCCAACTTCACCAGAGGTCCGCCCTGCGCTGCGGGCAGATGAAACAGCTTGAATCCCATTAACGCCTGCATTGATACTGCACGGCGCTGAAAGCCGGCCCAGGCTATATAGACGGTCTTCACACTTGATCCTTGAATCGTTCAAAGTTCTTGGCTGCCAGTTGCTTGATACTAGGCAAGCGCGCAGCTAGCTTTTCCTTGTAATGAGGTGATTCCTTCAGGAACTTGGTCACCTGCTCGGAGTACAGTTCTGGCGATGAGTAGGTTGCCCAGTCGCAGCACATTTCTTCGATTTCAAAGTGTCTGAGAAGACCCCGCACCTTGCCCTGGAAATCGAGGAAATAGCAGGGGGTTGCCGTGCCCAAGGCCGCGATTCCCATATGCATACGTCCTGTCACAACCAGGTCAGTCATGGAACAGAGCAGCTTCACGTCGCGGGCAGATATGCCACGTGTGGCCAATACGAAGCGCTCCGAGATGTCGGGGGGCAACGACGCGGCGACATCCTCCAGCACGCGCGCGTCACTGTGGGGCTCGCGCGGGTCATGAGAGATGGCTATCAGGTGGATCGCCGGGTCCGACCTCAGTATCGATTCAACGTTCCGCTGCACCAGACTGTCGAGGCCGGAAACCGACTCGTTGCCCCGTTTGGCGCCTGCGCTCATCGCAGCGCCAAGTGGATTCGCGTTGAACGCAATGATCTTTTTCCCTTGCGTGCGTAGCTCAGCGATCTTCCCGGTGAGCACTGCCATTTGTTCAGACAGGGAGTCGCTGGGCCTGAGCAGGAAGGCCGTATCCGCGACAAGCTCTAGTCGGTCTGAGCAAATACGACGGAGCCTCTCAAAAGAAAGTGGATCGCGAGCATACTTGGTCACGTTCGGCCCGAGACGGCGCAAGTACGCCATACTGTCCGGATTGGCTTTGTCCGAATAGCTGAATCCGAGAATTGTCGCGTCAACTCCAAGCTTGAGGGCGACCTCAAGCATCAACAGGCGTCGGAACGTTCGGCTGCTCGAATATGCGCCGTCCATAATATCGGCGCCCAATACGCTGAATGTTCTAGCCCGCTTCAGTGTGGAAACAAGCTGGTCCGAAGCGTGCGCCCAAAAAGCTGGCGAAAAGAACCCCTCGATACTAACTTGAGTTATGGAGGGGTCGATGTGGCTCCAATCATCATCTGTCCGGTGACACAGCACAGTAACGGGTAACGAGGACATTGCACGAAGGGTCGTTATCGTCGACGTGAGCATTGCCTCATCACCAAGATTTCCCCGGGATGAAGGCGCGAGCACCACATGGCTGGATTGCTCGCGCTTATCGTGAGCAGTCAGCTTGCGCAGAACGAAACGGCGAACGGCTGCATCCGACAACGGGCCGAGAACCTTGATCAGACTGGTCTTGATGTTCAACTCTGGCATCCTTCCTGGTTCTTAGGCGGTGCGATCACGACTATACAACGCGCGCGACGCCACGATTAATAAAGACATAGCGGAAATTATTGTTACTGATACAAACACCGGGAAGGTCAATGATGCAAGAACCATCGAGGATGTGATGCCAACGGCCACTGGTCGGCTCTTCTGGTCCGCTCTGGTGACGATCGATGCCAGGAAAATTCCCAATAGAACGAGGTAGCTGACGGTGCCCGTAATTCCCGATACCTGCAGCTGTCTGAGGATGAGGTTGTGAGAGACAAATGGCTGATGACCGTAGCCGAACAGCATCGCAATCGGGTCAGCAGTAATCAGATCCATTTCATGACTCCACCTGCTGCCACGTCCTCGAAGGAACTCGCCATCGGAGACGTCCCCGGAAAACGATGAGATGAACGCGGACGCGAACACTTCCATGTAATGGGCGGCTGCAGAGTCAGGTAGCAGCATCCAGATAGCAGCGGCAGTGGCAGCGGCGAGTGCCACGACTGCAAAAAATGCGCTCACTCGCTTCACAAGCCGAGTCATGGTGCCGCTGGAAGCTAAAGCTTGCGCAAGGAGATAGGCGGCAAATGCCACTACGCCTACGCGCGATGTCGAGATTACGATGCCGCTTGCGAGGACAAGAAAGAGAACTCTGTACGACGTGGTACGCATGTATCCTGCAATGTGCAGCCACTTCGATGCTGCGATCGCAAGAACAAGGTAGGCTGCGAAAAAGTGCGGATGCTCCAAGCCGCCCGTAGGCCGCGGCAAATGCGAGCTTCCGTACCACTGGAAAAAGAAGTGGGGCGCGAGTCCAGCGAGCTGCAGACACGACATTGCAACCATGAACACGCCCGTCGCTATGATGAGGCGGAAGCACAGAACGGCCTGCTTTGGTGAGACTGCCCCATTGGAGCTGACAAGGACGGCGGTGAGCATCATCGTATGTAGCGCGAACGCACGTGCGAGCTCAGTGGGCCCCGTATTCCATGCGTCAGGCCCGGCTGCTGGCGAAGCAATCAGATGCAACGCCAGCAGAGATAAGAGGTATGTATAGGCAAGCGTAGCGAACAGCCCGGAGCGGGTCAGGGTTCGCGCCCCCTGCACCATGAGGAACGCAAGGCAGCCATTGAGGAGGAGGTAAAGGACCTGAGCTGGCAGCGCCTCCCGTAGCAAGGGAATTCCGGTTACGCTACCTGCCACGCGCAGGACGATGGCAAACACACCCGAGGCGACCAGCAGGCAGCCGAGCGTCGTGGAAGATAACGCGCTGACGCCAATCGCTGAGCTTGCGGTCCGATGGGGTAGTTCAGAGTTAACTTGCATTCCAGATAAAGCTCTTGATGCCTGTAATGAGTGGAGACATGTCTGGCTCGATCGGGGCCAGCGGCACTAAGGGCGCGGTTAGGACATCAACCAATTCGGGCCCGTTATTGAAGATGTATATACCTCGCCTGGATCCGAATCGCTTGGCGGTGTCCATCTGATGATCATTTCTATGCTCGTAAAGTTGCGACTGGCGCGGCATCAGAATGATGGGCTTGCTTGCTGTGGCGGCACTGATTATCGAGCCGATACCCGCATGAGATACGATGATATCCGCCGCTGCTACCAAATCCTGAAATTTGCGCGGATGCACAGTTTTTACGCAGGTCAACCTGCCCTTCGGTGTATACACGTAATCCATATCGATCGTCTGAGCAACGATGTCGATGTCAAGGCGTTCGGCAGCGTAGCGAACCGATTCGATCATCCGGGGGAATGGGATCTGGGTTCCAACGGTCGCGAAAATCAAAGCACAGCTCCCCTGAATTCCACGCGCTCTTTTTCTGCGACCTCCTCCCATTGCGTCAGGGTCAGGTCAGCGAACCTCTTCGCATAGGAGCCAGACATGGACAGCTGTTCGCCGTTGGCAATGCTGTCGATCCAAATGGTGCGCGCGCCAAACACGTATTTGGCCAACGCCAGAGCAATCAGGCCAGGCAGAGCGCCAGTACTTACCACAACGTCCGGTTTGAACTCATGAAACATCCTGGCCAGCCGCCAGACATTGGAACCGATACGTTTCAGCTGGTTTCGATTGCACTCGTGGAGTAACCCATATTGCGCAATACCCGCCCGTTGCGGAAGGCCGTCGAGCGTAGTCAGATACAGGACATCTGCTGATGCAAAGGCCGGGCGCATCAGCATCAGCTGCTCCCAGTGGCCTCCGCCCGAAGCGATCGCAACGATTTTCATGCTTCCGTCCTCTCAATTCTTGCCAAAGAGGTCACGCGTATACACCTTGCCACGTACGTCGGCGATCTCATCCTCGAGTCGGTTCGCAACAATCACATCGCATTGTTCCTTGAACAAACTCAGTTCATTGACCACGGGTGATCCGAAGAAGGTGTCACCTGGCAGCGCAGGTTCATGCACGATCACTTTGATGCCCTTCGCTTTGATTCGTTTCATCACGCCTTGAATTGCAGATGCACGGAAGTTGTCCGAGCCTTGCTTCATCACCAGGCGATATATCCCCACCACGTTCGGAGCGCGCGCGATGATCTCGTCAGCTATGAAGTCCTTCCTTGTGCGGTTGGCTTCGACAATCGCATGAATGAGGTTCTGCGGCACCCGGTTGTAGTTTGCAAGCAATTGCTTCGTATCCTTGGGAAGGCAGTATCCACCGTATCCAAAAGAAGGATTGTTATAGTGCCCCCCAATGCGTGGATCGAGACTCACGCCCTCGATGATCTGGCGGGTATCCAGGCCATGGGACGCTGCGTAGGTGTCCAGCTCATTGAAATAAGCCACCCGCATCGCAAGATAGGTATTTGAGAAGAGCTTGATCGCTTCGGCTTCGGTCGAATCCGTGAACAGCGTCGGAATGTCGCTGAGAAGTGCGCCCTTCTTCAGCAGGCCGGCGAAGGTTTCGGCCCGCTCAGACTTCTCGCCAACAATTATTCTGCTGGGATGAAGGTTGTCGTGCAGGGCGCGACCTTCCCTGAGGAATTCCGGGGAAAAAATGATATTGCTCGTGCTGTATTGTTCACGCAGCTTGGCTGTGCAGCCGACTGGGACCGTGGACTTTATTACAATCACCGCGTCAGGATTGACGGAAATCACGTCCCGAATAACAGACTCGACAGACGATGTGTCGAAGAAATTTGTCGCAGGGTCGTAATCGGTTGGCGTGGCAACTATCACGTATGAGGCGCCTTCGTACGCGTCACGCGCGTTCAATGTCGCCCTCAGGTCAAGCTTCCTGTTTGCAAGAAAATCGGTGATATCCACGTCTTCGATGGGTGCATTGCCGGCGTTGATCATGGCAACTCTTCGCGCATCGATATCGAGTGCAACTACTTCATTGTGCTGGGACAAGAGGACGGCATTAGACAGTCCTACATACCCGGTGCCTGCCACGGCAATTTTCATAGCTAATTTCCTCTTGTTGCTTATTATCTTGGGAGCGCCCTGCAGAGGCTGGCGGGATGCGCCATCGACGCTCCTATAAGCGCGATTCAACTTCCATGTGATTTTGCCGCCCTTCTGGTTTATTCACGAGACAGGGCGGCCTCATCTTCAAGAGGTAGCGGAGATGCTACTACAGCTCACCTAAGGCGTGAGAACAGTTGGAGCGCGTGAGGCTTCCCCGGCACGTTCCGACGTTGGCGTGGCACAGCAGGATAGCTGATTGCGTGACTTCCTGCGCACTGCGATACCGACGGTCCCAGCGGTTTGATGTGATGGACTGCACGCTATCTTAAAGCTGAAGCGTCACTGAAGAATGGGCTGCGCTGGCGGTGATCGTGACACTCTCCAGCCCGGTTTTTTTGTCCTACGGGGTTGAAAAGCGTAAACCTCGGCCCGCTGTGGGGGGGATAGGGTAGACTGTGACCCTGACAGTCAGGCTTCGCCATCCACGGCCATGCACGCGGACCTCAATGCAGGTGTCCAGCACATGAGCGAGCGTAGGTTGAATTGGATGTGAGATTAGGTGCGTTTTTGATTTTGAGCAGTCGGTCACATTGGCTGACTGTTCCCGAACGAAGTGGGTACGATGAGAAACAAGACGGACTCTAATGCTGTCAGGGACGATGAGATCGATCTGCGCGAATTGCTCGGAACCCTTGTGGATCGCAAGTGGTGGATCCTCGCTGCTACCGGCCTGTTTTTGGCCCTCGGCATTGCTTACGCATTCCTGGCGACTCCCGTGTATCAGGCCCAGGCAATGGTGCAGGTGGAATCCAAGCTGCCGTCCATCCCTGGTCTCTCGGACCTGACGTCCTTGTCGGGAGGCGGAAGCGCTGCCGCGACAACGGAAGTCGCGCTGCTGACGTCGCGAAGTGTACTTGGGGCAGCCGTTGACGAGCTCAATCTTGATGTCCAGGTCTCGCCCCTCCGCATGCCCTTGTTGGGAGGTTTTTTTGCCCGGCGTTTCAAGCCGGTTGCTCCTGATGAAGTGGCGCCGGTCAAGTTCGGCCTCAGTCGGTACGGTTGGGGCGGGGAGAGCCTCGCGGTTCATCGCCTGACCGTCCCTGCGACGTTGGTCAACGCGCCGCTCATGCTGGAAGTCGCCGACGATGGAAAGAGTTTCGTGCTCTACGACGACGAAGGGGTTGAGCTGCTGCGGGGCGTTCCCGGCACCACGGCCACAGGTCGTGGGGTGACGCTGGATGTCGCCAGCCTGAGCGCAAACGCGGGGACACGTTTCGATATCGTCAAGGCGAGGCGGCTTGACGTGCTGTCGGAGCTACAGGAGCAGATAAAGGCGGGCGAGCAGGGTAAGGATTCAGGCATCTTGTTGCTGACTTACGAAGATGAGCAGCCTTTGCGTGCGCAGGACGTTGTTCAGAGGGTTGCCGAAGCCTACGTTCGTCAGAACGTCGATCGTAGCTCTGCCGAGGCCGCGTCGCAGTTGCAGTTTGTCAAGGACCAGCTCCCGACCATCCGGCGTCAGGTGGAGCAGGCTCAGGCGGCGATGAGTAGCTATCAGTCGCGCTCGAACTCGGTCGACATAACAATGCAGACTCAGGGGCTTCTGCAGCAGGAAGTGGCGGTTGAGGCAAGCATCCAACAGTTGCGTCTCAAGCAAGCGGAGATGGACAGAAGCTTCACCCGCGAGCATCCGGCTTATCGTGCATTGCTGAGCCAGCTGGGTGAGCTGGAGGCGCGTAAATCAGGCTTCCAGCGCCAGGTAAGCAATCTGCCAGATACCCAGCAGGAGCTTTTGCGACTCACCCGGGATCTGCAGGTCAGCAATGAGCTCTACACGGCTCTGCTCAACCAGGCTCAGCAGTTGGACGTCGCGCGTGCCGGTGCCGTGGGCAATGTTCGAATCGTCGATCCCGCCATGGTTGACATCGCAAATCCGGTGAAGCCGCGTAAGGCATTGATTATTGCAATCGCCGCGCTCCTTGGCGCCTTCCTCTCCATCGCGTTTGTCTTCCTGCAGCGCATGTTGAACCCGGGCATCGAAGACCCGGCGGAGCTTGAAGAACTCGGCCTGCCGGTCTACGCCGCCATTCCGCTCAGCGTCTCAACAGCGCTGCCCAAGCTGCGCAAGGGCAAGCATGGCACCCGCGTGATCGCCGACGGGCGCCAGCACCTGCTGGCCATCGGGTCGCCGGCTGATCCGACGGTGGAAGCGCTGCGCAGCCTGCGCACCAGCCTGCACTTCGCCATGCTGGAAGCGAAGAACAACATCCTGACCATTTCCGGACCGCGTCCGGGCGTGGGCAAAACGTTCGTGTCCAGCAACCTGGGCGCGGTCATCGCCCAGGCAGGCCAGCGCGTGTTGGTGATCGACGCCGACATGCGCAAGGGCACGCTGCACAAGCTGCTGGGCATTTCGCACCAGAACGGTCTGTCGGATGTGCTGGGCGGCAAGCTTGCGCTGGAAGCGGCCATCCATCCGGTACCGGGGCTGGAGAACATGCACTACATGGTGCGTGGTGATATTCCCCCCAATCCGGCCGAGCTGCTGATGCATCCGCGTTTCCAGCAGATGCTGGAAAGCCTGTCGGCGCAGTACGACCTGGTGATCGTCGATACCCCGCCGATCCTTGCCGTCACCGATGCGGCGCTGGTGGCGACTCATGCGGGCTCCAGCCTGCTGGTCACCCGCTTCGGCGTGAACCAAGCCAAGGAGATCCTGCTGACCCTGCAGCGCTTCGAGCAGAACGGCGTGCAGATCAAGGGCGCGATCTTCAACGCGGTCGAGAAGCGTGCGACGGGCTATTACAGCTACGGTTATTACGAGTACAAGTCCGACGGCAAGGATTGATGCCGTTGTACTGACGACGCAGGTAGCGCCGGGCCATGCCCGGCGCAACGCCAAAGCATGACGACCTGCAGTCGTCACTACCTGGGGCAGGGCGCGGCGGGAGTATCATTTCCCCATGTCTGACTCGATTGATGCGTCCCCCGCGGACGCGACGCCGCGCTGGCGTCACTACTGGAAACTGATGCGCGCCGATCGACCGATCGGCACGCTGCTGTTGCTGTGGCCCACGTGGTGGGCGCTGTGGATCGCCTCCGGTGGCCTTCCGCCGCTGTGGACGTTGTTCGTTTTCACCGCAGGCGTCTGGCTGACCCGATCGGCCGGTTGCGTCATCAACGACTACGCCGACCGCTGGCTGGACCCCCACGTCAAACGCACGAAGGATCGTCCTCTGGCTAGCGGTGCAGTCCGGGGGCGACACGCCCTGATGCTGTTCGCGGTGCTGATGGTGGCTGCCTTCGCGCTGGTGCTGACGATGAACCGGCTGACGGTGGCGCTCAGCTTCGTCGGCATCTTCCTGGCGGCCAGCTATCCCTACCTGAAACGCTATACCCATCTGCCGCAGGTGTACCTGGGCATGGCCTTCGGCTGGGGGATCCCCATGGCATTCGCCGCTGTGCAGGGTGAAGTGCCGGCGCTCGCCTGGCTGCTGTACGTGGGCAACATCCTGTGGTCCACCGCGTATGACACCTGGTACGCCATGGTGGATCGCGACGACGACCTGAAGATGGGTTCGCATTCCACGGCCATCCTGTTCGGCGACCTCGACCTTGTCATCCAGGGCGTGTTGTATGCGCTGTTCCTCGGCACGATGACGCTGGTCGGCATCCGCGCGGAGCTGGGCGTCTACTACTTCGCCTCGATCGCGGTGGCGGCGGTCCTGGTGGCATACGAGTTCTGGCTTTGCCGTGACCGTGAGCGGGATCCGTGCTTCAAGGCCTTCCTGCACAACAACTGGGTTGGCGCCGCGCTGTTCGCGGGCATCGCGCTCGCGCTGGCGTTGAAGTAAGGCGACGCGAGCCACAGACACGCAGCCCCCGGCGGTCATCCAGCCGGCGTCCCGTGGTGCGTGTGCGGTCGCCGTCATCGGAGCGTCACGGCGGGCGTCCGGCTGAATAGCCTTGGGAGCCTTAAGTGATCAGCTCATTCAAAGCCCGCATGAATGCTTAAGACGTAGGCAGGACAAGGCTTTCCGCGTTCTTTGACGGGATCGGCCCGTCTTCGTGACGCCGTCCTGCACACGTCCGCACGCGTGGTTAACCAACGCATGCAGAGGATGGCCATGACCGCGGCATTCCGCATGCGGCTTCAAGGAGACATCCAGATGGCCAATCAGCAGAATCAGCAGAACAACAAGGACCAGCAGGGTCAGCAGAACCAGCAGGGCCAGCAGAACCAGCAGGATCAGCGCGGCCAGCAGCAGGGTGGGCGTGACCAGCAGCAGCAACAGCAGCAGGAACAGCAGCAGCGCAACCAGAACCAGCAGCAGGGCGGCAACGAAGAAGAAGAATGAGTTGTCGGTCTGAGCTGAAGAAACAGGGCCCCGCTTTGCGGGGCTTTGTTTTTTCAGTGTTGCCAGCCAGACGCGCCTGATGCCTGAAGGCCGATGACAGGCGTTTCAGCGCGAACTGACCCTCCAGCCCTGCACCTCGTCGACCACACTCTGCGCCTCGCCCGCCTGCTCAAGCACTACGGCGATGCCACGGGCATTCGGCAGGTCCACCTGCTCCGGAAACCAGTGCCGCGCTGCATCCACCACGATGAGCAGGCCTTCATCATCGCCCATGGGGGCGAACGCCTCCGACGGTTCGGACAAAGGGCTCAGCCCGAAGCGCCGCGCAAATACGCCCTGCGTGGCCTCCACATCGGTCGAGGGCAGGCCGACCTCGCTGATGCAGGTGAGTTCACCGCCGTTGAACCCGCCCGTACGCGAGGAAGCAGGGAGCCGCCGACGACCGATCAGCTCCAGGATCAGGCCGTCGGGACCGGTGAAGTAGACCGACTGCGACTGCCAGCTGCTTTCCAGCGCGAAATAGTCCTTGCCGTCCGGCGAGCACTGCAGGGGGCTGCGTTCGCGCAGCCAGCTCATCGCGTCGGCGAAACGGTTGTCCGGCACGTTGAACGCAAGGTGCACGCCACCCACCCGTTGCCCTTCTGCGGGCACCAGCCTGAGCAGGGTCCAGCCGATGGAGACCTCGCCGCCACGCACGGGCAGCTGCAGCACGTCGCGGAAGTAGTCCGCCACCCGCACTGGGTCGGAGACGGGCAGGGTGATGTCGATCAGCCGCATGGTGTCGGTAGCCGGTGCTCGTGGCATTCCACTGTACCGCGCTCCGCGTACCCGGCTCGTAACTGTGACGAACATCCCAAATCATTGACGACGTGTATCACGGATTGATAGGATCAGCGCCGTTCGGTAGACCAGTGGATGGTTGATGAGTGCCAAGGAAGTGGCTGTCGCCCCAGGCGAGCGCCGACGTCCGGCATGACCCAACCCCCTTGGCCTGGTGAGCGGTAACGATCCATTCGGGTCGTACAGGGGCTTTCTTTATGTCGCAGTCCACAACGTCGCGCGAAAGCGCGTGCGCTGCATTGCTTCGCCTTGAATCTGCCATGCACGGGGCCTGCGGCCCTGTCGACGCCCTGTACGCGCGCGGTTTCCGCCGTACCCCTCGTTGCTGCCTCCCACGCCCCTGCCGTGCTGCGCGCTGCCCGGCGCGCCGGTGCGATCCGCCACTGCCCGGTGCAGCAGCGGACGCCCTCCTGCGCGGCGGCCTGCAACGCCCCGTCGACTTCGTCACTCCCGTAGAGAACCCTCAATGAACAAGATTTACCGGAAGGTCTGGAACAAAGCGCTCGGCCGGATCGTGGTCGCCTCGGAACTCGCCAGCAGTGACGGCGCCGGCACCACCATCGGCGCAGTAGGCACCGAACGCGGCACGCAGCCTGCGCGCCTGGCGCTGGGCGTGGGCCTGGCGTTGGCAGCGATGGGCGCGCACGCGCAGTCGCAGGACCTGGACGTGGGTGCGGATGGCTCGGTCACGGCGGGCCAGACCGTGATGGACAACGACGGCCTGCGCGTGGGCGCGGTGGCCATCGGTGCCAACGCCATCACGGTAGGCAGCATGACCATGGACGCCGGCAGCAACGAGCTGCGTGGCCTGTCCAACACCACGTGGGACCGCAACGGCAGCTACACCGCTGGCCGCGCGGCCACCGAAGAGCAGCTGAAGGTCGTCAGTGATTCGGCCAATGCCGGCTGGAACATCAGCGTGGCCGGCAGCCAGACCAACATCGGTCCGGGCGGCACGCTCACCCTGCAGGGTGACGACAACATCACCCTGACCCAGAACAACGGCACCGTGTCGGTCGCGCTGGACAAGACTCTGGACCTGGGCGCTGGCGGCAGCGTGACGATGGGCGGCACCTCGGTGAACAACACCGGCCTGCGCATCACTGGTGGTCCCAGCGTCACCACGACGGGCATCAATGCAGGCAACCGCGTTGTGACCGGTGTGGCCAATGGCGCCATCTCCAGTGGCAGCACCGAGGCAGTGAACGGCGGCCAGATCTATACGTTGCGCGATGAGCTGTACACCGTCGGCGCAGGCGTCAAGTATTTCCACGCCAACTCCACGGCCGCGGACTCGCAGGCCCTCGGTGGACAGTCCGTTGCGATCGGCCCGAACACCGTCTCCAACGGCTTCCACAGCGTCGCAGCCGGTGATGGCGCATCGACCGCGCTGACCGCACAGGCGGCCATTGCCATCGGCCAGCTGACCTCCACGCCCGCCGCCGGCTCGATCGCCATCGGTGAGCAGACCCGGATCGAGTCCCGCTTCGCTGAAGACGCCATCGCGCTCGGCACCGGCACCGCGGTCACCGGCGACACCGCCGCGCGCGCAGTCGCCATCGGTGCAGGCGGCCTCGCAAGCGGCGCAGCTTCGGTCGCCCTCGGCGCAGCCACGCAGGCGTTGGCCGCCAATGCGGTAGCCATCGGCAACTCGGCGAAGGCGACCGGTGCCGGTTCGCTGGCTGCCGGCAACGGGGCCGAAGCCGATTCGCCCAACGGTATCGCGCTGGGCACGGGCGCGGGCGTGGGCACCAATGGCACGACGGCGGCAGATCGCACGTCGCACATCGCCATCGGTACCGGTGCAGGCACCAACGTGGTGGGCAACCAGACCACGGCCATGGGCTACCAGGCCGGTACCGGCGTGGTCGGCGACCAGAACATCGCCATCGGCAGCCAGGCAGGCACGGGCATTACCGGTGACCAGAACGTGGCACTCGGCTACCAGGCCAATACCGCCGCCGGCAGCCGCAACCGCGCGGTCGCGATCGGTGCCAACAGCCAGGCAGGCAATGAAGCTGCCGCATTGGGCTACAACGCCAGCGCGCAGACCAATGGTCTCGCCCTTGGCAGCAACAGCCGCGCAGATGCGTCCGGTGTGGCCCTGGGCCGCAACACCATCGCTGAAGGCGGTCATATCGCCCTGGGCGCCGGTTCCAGCGCCCTTGCGAGCGACTACGCCGGTACCGGCTACCTGACGGCCAGCCCGGCGATCGTCGGCGGCAGCGTGATTTCGGTCGGTAACACCTCCAGCAACCTGCAGCGCCGCATCGTCAACGTGGCAGACGGCGCCAGCGGCTACGACGCGGTGAACGTGCGCCAGCTGCAGGCGGCGCAGGGCAAGGTGGCCAGCTTCATCGGCGGCGGCGTCACCGTGGATGGCAACGGCAACTACACCCCGATCACGTTGACCACCCAGGGCGGACAGACCCTCACCTTCAACACGGTCACCAGCGCCCTGAGCGCGCTGTCCAATGGGCAGGTGGACATCCTGCCGGCCACCGCCGTCACCACCGACGCGGCCGGCCGCATCAACAACATCACCGCCGGCGTGGCCAACACCGACGTGGTCAATGTCGGCCAGCTCGACCAGGCCATCGCCGACAACAAGAGCCAGTACGTCAGCATCAATTCCACTGATCCGGCCAACCGCAACAACGCCGGCGCCACCGGCGTCGACGCGACCGCGATCGGCCCGCGTTCCGACGCGGCCGGCCGTGAGGCGCTGGCGGTAGGTTACGAAGCCAGCGCGCAGCAGGAAGGCGCGGTCGCGCTGGGCCGCGACGTCAAGGCGATCGGGGAATCCTCCACCGCCATCGGTGATGGCAGTGACGCGCTGGGCAACAGCAGCGTCGCCATTGGTGACGGGGCGCGCAGCTCGGGTACCAACTCGGTGGTGATCGGTACCGACGCGCAGGCCGATCCGAAGGCGCCCGGCCTGACCGTAGACAATGCGGTGGTGATCGGCACCGGTGCAGAAGTCAGCGCGGACTCCGGCACCGCCATCGGCCGCAGCACCGTGGCCTCTGAGGAGCGCGCACTGGCCATCGGCGACGATGCACATGCCACCAACTTCGACGCCATGGCACAGGGCACCCGCGCGCGTGCCAGCGGCGTGCGCTCGCATGCCAGCGGCACCGATGCGTCGGCAACGGGTATCGATGCGATTGCCTCGGGTACCAACTCGCGCGGTTACGCGACCAGCGCGATCGCGCTGGGTACGGGCGCGGTGTCCGGCGTGCTGAGCCCGATCCCCGGTGAAGAAGCCAACAACGTAAACACCACGGCCATCGGCAACAACGCACGCGCCAGCCAGCGCAATGCCACGTCCCTGGGCGCTTCGGCCAACGCGCAGGCCCAGTCCGCGCTCGCACTCGGCGACTCCGCCAGTGCGCGTGGTGTGCAGGCCTCTGCGGTCGGCACGCGCGCGGTGGCGACTGGCACCTCGTCGTTCGCTGCGGGTACCGATGCGGAGGCCAGCGGTACCTCGTCGTTCGCCGCGGGTACCGATGCGGAAGCAAGCGGTACGTCCGCAATCGCGACGGGTACCAGCGCAGTGGCCAGCGGTGCGTCGTCCATTGCAACGGGTTCTTCGGCATTGGCTTCGGCCCAGTACGCCACCGCCATCGGCGCCACCGCCCAGGCGACGGCCGTGAACAGCTTCGCCGCCGGCTTCAATGCCCAGGCAAGCGGCACCGACGCGTATGCGCTGGGCCGTGGCAGCCGTGCCAGCGGTACTGATTCCATTGCCTTCGGTCGTGATGCGATTGCCTCGAACCCCGATGCCGTCGCGCTGGGCCACAACTCGGTCACCGCCGCGGCGGTGGCGACCACCGGCGTCACCGTGGACAACCGTGGCTACACCTTCGCCGGCACCAGCCCGGGCAGCACGGTCAGCGTCGGCACCGATACGATCAAGCGCACCATCACCAACGTCGCCGCCGGCCGTATCAGCAGCAGCAGCACCGATGCCATCAACGGCAGCCAGCTGTTCGCGACCAACACGGCCGTGGACGCGCTCGGCAGCAACCTGGACAGCGTGGGCAGCACCATCGCCAACGGGCTGGGCGGCAATTCGTTCTACAACAGCGGGACGCACCAGGTGGTGACCCGCTTCCAGCTGGGCAACACCACCTACACCACCGTCGACGGTGCGCTGCAGCGGGCCGCCAGCGGCATCAACCTGACCGCGCAGGGCGCCAATGCCAGCAACGTCGGCCCGACCAGCACCATCGGCGGCACGATGGATCTGCGCTCGGCCAACGGCAACCTCGCCGTCAGCAAGAGAAACGACAGCAATACTGTCGAGTTCGCACTCGCTGAGGACATCGACCTTGGTGCCGATGGCAGCCTGAAGACCGGCAACACCCGGGTCGACAACGCCGGCGTCGTCATCACCAATGGCGCCGGCGGCACGCTGTCCACCATCATCAACGCCGGTTCTTCGGTGGTGCGCGATGGCACCTCCGATACCACCGTCACCGCGGGCAACGTGGCCGTCAGCACGGGGGGCAACACCACCAACATCGGTGCCAGCAGCGTGGCCATCGGCGGTGCAAATGCACTGCTGGTCGACGGTTCCACCGGTACCGTCACCGGCCTGAGCAACAAGACCTTCACCCCGGGCAGCATCACCAGTGGCCAGGCCGCCAGCGAAGACCAGCTGCTGCAGGTCAGCAACGTAGCCAACGCGGGCTGGAACGCCACCGATGCCAACGGCAACACCGCCAACATCGGCCCGGACGGCAAGGTCACCTTCACCGGCGATGACAACCTGACCGTTGCCCAGACCGGCGCCGACGATGCCGGCGTGGTCAACGTCGCGCTGAAGAAGCAGCTGGACCTGGGCACCACCGGCAGCGTCACCACGGGCACCACCGTGCTCGCCAGCAATGGCCTGTCGGTCGGTACCGGCGTGGGCACCACCACGGTGGGGGCCACCAACATCAGCGTGGGCGGCGCGAATCCGGTCGCCATCAACGGCGCAGCGGGCACTGTCACCGGCCTGACCAACAAGACCTTCGACGCGGGGAACTTCACCAGCGGCCGTGCCGCCAGCGAAGACCAGCTGGCCGCGGTCAGCCAGACCGTCAGCGCCGGCTGGGACATCAGCGCCGATGGCCTGAACAGCACGAAGGTGTCGTCCACCAGCCCGTCCGGCAGCAGCGTCGACCTGCGCTCGGCCGACGGCAACGTGGTGCTGACCAAGACCGCCGGCAGCAACGATGTAGCCTTCGGCCTGGCCGACGACATCGACCTGGGCAGCGCCGGCAGCCTCACCACCGGCAACACCGTGGTCGACAACGCCGGCGTGACGGTCGGTAGCGGCGTGGGCGCCACCACCGTGGGTGCCACCCGCATCAACGTGGGCGGTGCCAATGCGCTGGTGCTGAACGGTGCGACCGGCACCATCGGCGGCCTGTCCAACAAGACCTTCGACGCGGACAACATCACCAGCGGCCAGGCCGCCAGTGAAGACCAGCTCAAGCAGGTCAGCGACCTGGTTTCGGCCGGCTGGAATGTCACCGATGCCAACGGCAACGCTGCCAACATCGGCCCGAACGGCAAGGTCACCTTCACCGGCGACAGCAACCTGACCGTGGCCCAGACCGGTGCCGACGATGCAGGCGTGGTGTCGGTCAGCCTGAAGCAGAACCTCGACCTCGGCGCGACCGGCAGCATCACCACCGGCAACACCGTGGTCGACAACGCTGGCGTGGCGGTCACCGACGGTGCGTCGTCGAGCCTGCTCGGTGCAGGCAGCCTGGCGATCAGCGATGGCACGTACAGCAGCAACGTCGGCGCCACCGCGATCACCATCGGCGGTGCCAACCCGCTGGTGCTCAACGGCGCCACCGGCACGCTCGGCGGCCTGACCAACACGACGTTCGATGCGACCAGCATCACCAGCGGCCAGGCAGCGACCGAAGACCAGCTGCTGCAGGTCAGCAATGTCGCCAATGCAGGCTGGAATGCCACCGATGCCAACGGCAACGCCGCCAACATCGGCCCGGATGGCAAGGTGACCTTCACCGGTGACAGCAACCTGACCGTGGCCCAGACCGGCGTGGACGATGCCGGCAACATCGCCGTCAGCCTGAAGCAGAACCTGGACCTGGGCAGCACCGGCAGCGTGGCCATCGGCAACAGCCTGCTGAACAGCAGTGGCCTGACCCTGGTCGGCGGCCCGAGCATCACCGCTGCGGGCATCGATGCGGGCGGCTCGCGCATCACCAACGTGGCGGCCGGCGTGGACGGCACCGATGCGGTCAACGTGGACCAGATGGACACCGCGATCGAAGCCGGTCGCACCCGCTACTACAGCGTCAACTCCGCCGGCGGCGGCAATGAAGCCAACGACGGCGCGACCGGTGCCGATGCGATCGCTGCAGGTCGCGATGCCGAAGCCGACGGTGACCAGGCGGTCGCAATGGGCGTGGGTGCGGTTGCCGGCGGCACGGGCAGCCTGGCGTTCGGGGCAGGTGCCCAGGCGCAGGCGGCCAACAGCCTGGCCTTTGGCGCCGGTGCGATGGCCAGCCATGGCAACAGCATCGCGATGGGTGCCGGTTCGGCCACCACGGTGGGCGCGCAGGCGAACTACCAGGGGGCGTACGTAGGCACGTCCAGCTCCACCGGTGAGATGAACGTGGGCGGTCGCCAGGTCACCGGCGTGGCGGCGGGTTCGGCCGCCACCGATGCGGCCAACGTGGGTCAGCTGCAGGCCGGTGTCGCCAGTGCGGTGTCCGATTCCAACCAGTACACCGACACCCAGATCGGCGCGGTCAACACCCGCATCGACGGCATCGACACGCGGGTCACGAATGTCGAAGGCGACATCATCGACATCCGCGGTGACATCACCGACATCCGCAACGACGTGGTCGACATCCAGGGCGACATCACCAACCTGGATGGCCGCATGACCACGGTGGAAGGCGACATCCGCAACGCCAACCAGGTGGCCATCAACAATGCTGCCAAGGTCAACAACATGGAGTACGGCGCGGACGGCATGTTCCAGGTCAGCCAGGACGGCACGCTGGACAAGCCGAAGGTGACCGGCCAGAACGCGGTGGGCGGCGGCAAGGGCACAGTGGCCTCCGGTGCCAACAGCACTGCGCTGGGCAACCAGGCCGTGGCCAGCGGCGCCAACAGCACCGCCATCGGCCAGGGTGCCGTGGCCAGCCACGACAACAGCGTGGCGCTCGGCCAGGGTTCGAAGACCACGGTCGGCGCGCAGACCGGCTACAACGCGGCCTACGTGGGCAGCAGCACCTCCACCGGTGAGGTCAACATCGGCGGCCGCACGATGAGCGGCGTTTCGGCCGGCATCGCGGGCACCGACGCGACCAACGTCAACCAGCTCACCGCGGGCGTCAACCAGGCCATCGCCTCGTCCAACCAGTACACCGATGCACGCATCGGCAAGGTGGAAGACGACCTGTGGCAGCTGGATCGCGGTTACCGCAGCGCCACCGCTTCGGCGATGGCGATGGCGGGCCTGCCGCAGGCCTACCTGCCGGGCAAGAGCATGTTGTCGATGGCCTTCGGTGGCTACCAGAGCGAGTACGGCATGGCCCTGGGCCTGTCCGGCATCACCGACAACGGCCGCTGGGTCTACAAGGCCCAGGCCAGCGGCAACACCATGCGCGACTGGGGCTTCTCGGTCGGCGCTGGCCTGCAGTGGTGATCACGCCCTGACCTGGGAAGCGGAGCCGGCCCCGCGCCGGCTCCGACTTCCCGCGCTGTCTCCCATCCGAATTCGAAGGAATGTTTCCATGAACATCGCAACTCACTTCAAAGCGGCCGCAGCGTTTGCGCTGGCCACGGCCCTGGCTGCCTGCAGCACCTCCGCGACGAAGTCCGCGCCGGGTGAGGTCATCTTTCCCGAGCGCGACCGCGTCGTACTGAAGGAAGGCACCTTCCCGAATGTCGCCAACCTGCGCAGCATCGGTCCGGGCGTCACCAAGGACCAGCTGTATGACCTGGTCGGTCGCCCGCACTTCAGCGAAGGGTTCGCACCGAAGGCCTGGAACTACCTGTTCCACTTCCGCACGGACGAAGGCGTTGTGACCTGCCAGTACCAGGTGCAGTTCGACAAGGAAGAACACGGCCAGTCGTTCCATTGGGCGCCCGCTTCCTGCGCGGACCTGCTGAAGCCGCCGGCAGCGCCTGCCGCACCGGCGGCCGCGGCGGGCACCGAGCAGTTCTCGCTGTCGGCCGATGCGCTGTTCGCGTTCGGCCGGTCGGGCGTGGCGGACATCAAGCCCGAGGGCACCACGGAGCTGGCACGCATCGCCGCGCAGATCACCGCTGCGCAGCACAGCGAAGTGACCGTGGTCGGCCACACCGATCGCATCGGCACTGAAGCAAGCAACCAGCGCCTGTCGCAGGCGCGTGCGGAGACCGTGCGCAACGTGCTGGTCAGCCACGGCGTCCCCGCCGGCAGCATCCGCGCCGAAGGCCGCGGCGAAGCCGAGCCGGTGACGCGCGACTGTGCCGATTCGCTGGCACGCCGTGCCCTGGTCGCCTGCCTGGCCGCGGATCGCCGCGTAGACATCACCGTCAGCGGCGCCCGCTGACCTTCCGGTATCAGCGTCCGTGGTAGTGACGGCCGCTGGCCGTCAACTTCCTGCTGCAAACGACGGCCTCCGGGCCGTCCCCCTCAGATCCCGCTCTTCGCAAATTCCTGGTTCAACGCGAACGTCATCTTCGCGATCTCCGGCGTCAGGCAGGTATTGAACTTGGCCGGATCCTGGCACCGCGCCGCCACGTCCGTCGACCGCTGCTTCAACCCGAACGTCCCCAAAATCCCGCGCGCGCGGTTGAAACACGCCGCACCGGCCGACCCTTGCTGCAGCTCACCGTGGCGCGCGGTGCAATGGGTGATCGCCGCCGCCAGTGCCGCAGCGTTCACCGCGTACAACGCACCTTCGCTGGTATCGGCCGCCATCGCACGGTGGGGCAGGGCAACAGCCCCCGCCAGCAGCATCGTCATCCAGATTGATTTCACATCAAGGCTCCAGCACAGGCAGATGGCCCGCGCATCATCGATGCGGATTCTAGCGCAGGTTCCACTACGTCACGGCTCGCCTCCATGAACCTGTTTGGCGCGATGGCGTCGCCGCGTCACCTCGCGCTATGCCGCTTTATTCAGCCGCCGCGATCCAGCTGCCGATAACCGATGGCCTCGGCAAGATGCGCGGTCTCGATGCCATCGCATTCCGCCAGATCCGCGATCGTGCGCGCCACACGCAGGATGCGATGCATCGCCCGCGCGGACAGCTGCAGCCGTTCGATTGCCTGCTCCAGCAGTGTCTGGTCGGCCTCGATCAGACGCGCGCAATGCCGCAGTGCTTTCGTGTCCAGATGCGCGTTCAACGCACCTCGCTGCAGTTGCCGCTCGCGCGCTGCGATCACGCGCTGGCGCACTGCGGCGCTACATTCTCCCGGCGGCGCCCCATCGCGCAGTTCCTCCGGCGACAGCCGCATCACGGTGACATGCAGGTCGATGCGGTCCAGTAACGGCCCGGACACGCGCCCGCGATAACGCTGGATGCGTTCGCTGGTGCACAGGCAACGGTTGCTGCGGTCACCTGCCCAGCCGCAGGGGCAGGGGTTCATCGCCGTGACCAGCTGGAAGCGCGCAGGAAACACCGCACTACGCGCCGCCCGGCTGATCCGGATATGGCCCGATTCCAGCGGCTCGCGCAGAATCTCCAGCGCGCTGCGCGACCACTCCGGCAGTTCATCCAGGAACAGCACGCCGTTATGCGCGAGGGATATTTCGCCGGGATGGGGCGGGTTGCCGCCACCGGCCAAGGCCGCGGCACTGGCACTGTGGTGCGGCGCGCGGAACGGCCGCTGTCGCCAGCGCCGCGGATCCAGGCCACTGCCACTGATCGACGCGATGGCGGCGCTCTCCAGGGCTTCGGCCTGGCTGGCCTCGGGCAGCACGCCCGCCAACCGCGATGCGAGCAGTGTCTTGCCGCAGCCGGGGCTGCCGATCAGCAGCAGATGGTGGCCTCCGGCCGCAGCGACTTCCAGGGCACGCCGTGCATGCGGTTGTCCGCGCACGTCGCTGAGGTCCAGCGGCGGGGCAGGTTCGATGCTCTCGCGCTGCGCCGGCGGCAGGCGCGCTGGATTCTCCACTGAAGCGCAGACTTCCAGCAGTGTGCGTGCCACCCGCACATCGGCATGCTCGGCCAGCGCGGCCTCGGCGGCGTTGGCCGGCGGAACGAACAGGGTACGGCCTGCTTCGGCAGCGGCGATCGCGGCGGGCAGCACCCCATCCACGGGCCTCAGCTCGCCGGTGAGGGCCAGCTCGGCGACGTACTCGTGGCGCACCACCTCTTTCGGATCCAGCTGGCCGCTGGCGGCGAGGATGCCCATTGCGATGGCCAGGTCGAAGCGGCCACCTTCCTTGGGCAGGTCGGCCGGCCCGAGGTTGATGGTGATGCGGCGCTGCGGATAGTCGAAGCGTGCGCAGAGCAGGGCCGCCCGGACGCGCTCACGTGACTCACGCACGGTGGTTTCGGGAAGGCCGACGATCTGCGTGGCGGGCAATCCACCGGACAGGTGCACTTCCACCCGGACCAGGGGTGCGTCGGCCCCGGAACGTGCCCGGCTGTGGACCAGCGCGAGGCTCATGGGGTTGTCCTTGTTGGAGGGCGGCCAGCTGAGTCTGGACGGCTCCCACGGGTCAGGAACTCAGCCGACGCACGCGCTGGCCGTAGGGAGTCATCCCGCAACGAGTGCGTGTTGAATCCCTACCCCTTGGACGCTGCCTGCCAGCTACCGGTCCCTGGGTGGAACCGCGGGTCCCCGCCCCATCACCCCCGCGCCAGCACCCCACGCAGCGTCTCCACCAGCTCCCGCGCCCGGTACGGCTTGGCAAGGCAGGTATCGTTGCTGACCTCCGGATGCGGGCGATAAGCGAATGCGGTGGTGAAGAAGAACGGAATGCCACGCTCCTTCAGCAGCACCGCCGCCGCAAAGCTCGTTTCCAGCCCAAGATTCACATCCAGGATGGCGCCGTCCAGCATCTCGGACTGGATCAGCTCGATGGCGCGGGACAGCGTCGGCGCCGGGCCGACCACCTGCAGGCCGCGGTCCTGCAGCAGCTGCGTGGTCAGGTCCGCGATCGCCTTGTCGTCTTCCACGATCAGGATGCGCTGCTGGTTGAACGGGAACTCACGCGCGGGCTGCGCGTCAGGGGTCGCCTCGGATCGTGTCATTTCAATTCCTGGGCGAGGGGAGTGTGCGTCCCCATTGCGTTGGGTGGAGGATCAAACCGCCGTAAGGGCAGGTTTCAGGGGAAATTCGATGCCGATCCGCGTGCCGTCCTCGGCCGTGGAGGTTATATACGGCGTACCATCGTGCGCGGCTGCGATCTGGCTGACGATGTACAGCCCAAGACCGACGCCACCGCCGTGCGATGAGGAGCCCCGGCTCATCGCCTTGAACAGCAGGGGTATCAAGGAGGGCGCGATCGGGGGGCCCATGTTGTGGACGTCCAGGCGGACCCGTCCTCCGTGCACCCGGGTGGTGACGGTGACCGGATGACTGCTGTCACCGTAGCGGTACGCATTGGCCACCAGGTTGCCGATCACGCGGGTAAGGCGGCTGCTGTCGCCCCACACCAGGCCGTCACCCTCGCTGACATGGGTCAGCGTGATCCGCGGGAAACTCCAGCGCAGCTCTTCGATTGCCGCGTCGGCAACGTCGTGCAGGTCGATGGCCACGCGCTCCACGTCGAGCGAACGACCGGTCTTGGTCAGGGTGAAATCCAGCATGTCCTCGATCAGCGCAAGCGCACGATCGACTGACTGGTTGATGCGCTCGGCAATCTTCAGCTGGCCCGGATCGCTGTCCTTCATGACCAGCATTTCGGTGCCCATGCGGATGGCGGTCAGCGGATTGCGCATGTCATGGCTGACGATGCCGATCAACTGTTCGGCGAACAGGCTGCGCTCGCTGGCCTGCTGCTCCAGGTCGGTCCGTTCGCGCAGCAGGCTTTCTGCTTCGCTTTTCGCCTTCAGCAACGCCTGCTCATACCGATCACGGTCGGTGGCCGCGAATGCGGCGATGGAATGCACGACCTGCCCGGATTCCAGCGTCAGCACCCGCGCGTTGATCACCATGGGTACGCGGTGGCCTTCGGCATGCAGGAAGTCGAACTTGACCTCCATGACGGCTGACTGCATCTCCAGCAGTGGCTGCCAGTGGGTCTGGTGGAACATGCGGCCGCCCATGCTCAACAGGCTCTGGAACGTCGGCGCGTCAGGCTGCGGCAGGGCCCGATAGCCCAGCGACTGGCAGAACTGCGCATTGGCGCGGAGGATGGTGCCGGAACTGTCGGTCAGCATCAGTCCGCACGGGGCCAGGTCACACCAGTCGTCGGCGGGTTCGGTTGTCACGTCGGGTGGCGCGGTTCGGGCAGCGTCTGCGCCAGGTAGGCGTTGATCTCTGCGGCACAGGCGTGCGGCACGCTCATGTGCGGACAATGGCCGATGTTGTCGAGCAGCCGCAGTGTTCCGTTGGCGACGGTGCGGCTGACATGCTCGCCCACGGCCAGCGGCGCGATGATGTCCTGGCTGCTCTGCAGGATCAGCGCCGGGACCTGCAGCGAGGACAGGTCGGCCAGGTTGTTGCCGAGAAACGTGGCGCGCGCGAAGCGGGCAGCGATCGCCGGGTCGGTGCGGCAGAAACTGTTGGTCAGCTCCTCACTCAGTTCCGGCTGGTCAGGCGCGCCCATGATGGCCGGTGCCATGCCGGCCGACCATCCCAGGTAATTGGATTCCAGCGTGCCCAGCAGCTCGTCGATGTCCGCGCGATCGAACCCGCCGCGGTAGTCACCCTCGTTGAGGTAGGACGGCGAAGGGCCGATCATGATGTGGGCGTCGAACAGGCCCGGCACCTTCTTCTGCGCAAGCAGGCCGATCATGGCGCTGACCGAATGTCCCACCAGCACGCGCGGTCGACCGCCTGCATGCTCGGCGACCTTGACCAGGTCATCGGCGTAGCCCTCCAGCGAGGCATAGCGGGTCTCGTCGTAGTGCGAAACATCCGCGCCGCCCGAGCCTACGTAATCGAACGCGACGATCCGATAGCGCTCGGACAGCAGCGGCGACAGGCGTGACCACATGGTCTGGTCACAGCCGAAGCCGTTCGCCAGTACCAGCGTGATGCGTCCATCGCCGACGACGCTCATGTTGTTTCGGGCCCTGATCGCCATCCATCCCTCGCCGGCTTGACGGACCATGCTAGCACCTGGCCCGGGCCATCCCGTCAGTGCGGTGTCACGGCGAGGCGTGCCCGCATGCAGCGCCCGCATCGCAGGCCTGGTTATCTCGCAGGGCGTGGTGCTTGCCGATCAGGTAGCCCGCCCACAGGCAGCCATACCCCAACAGCACAACGCCGGCGACGCGATAAAGCGTTCGCTTGTGGAACTTGCCCATGCGCGTTCACTCCGCTGATCAAGGTAGGCATCCGCCGCAGGCCGCGTAGATGCGTGACCACTCTGCCACATCCACATCACCGCGGTTTTCCCCGGGCTGCGCTAGAACAACAGCTGACTCCAGTCAGAAGGAAATCAGATGGGCATGTTGGTGGATGGAATGTGGCGGACGGGTACCGCGGGCGCGGCGGGCGAGGACGGCCACTTTCAGCGCGACGAATCCAGCTTCCGCCGCTGGATCACCGCTGACGGTGGCTGCGCGCCGAACGGCCAGCCGGTGGTCATCGCCGCGCCGGATCGCTTCCGGCTGTACGTGAGCCTGCCTGTCCCTGGGCGCATCGCACGCTGATCGTGCGGGCACTGAAAGGGCTGGAAGCGCTTGTCCCGGTGTCGATCGTCAATTGGCATATGGGTGATCAGGGCTGGAACTTCGCACCCGGCCCGCTGGTCACTCCCGATCCGGAACGGAACGCAGATTACCTGTATCAGCTGTACCAGCATGCCAGCCCCGGCATGACCGGCAAAGTGACCGTGCCGGTGCTGTGGGACCGTGTTGAAGGGAAAATCGTCAACAACGAATCGGCCGACATCATCCGCATGTTCAACGATGCGTTCGATCTGCTGGGTGCGCAGCCGGGCGATTTCTATCCCGCCGCATTGCGCGGCGAAATCGACCGCATCAACGAGCGCGTCTACGCCACGCTCAACAACGGGGTGTACCAGGCAGGTTTTGCATCCACACAGGAGGCCTACGAAGAGGCGGTCGGGCCTTTGTTCGACACCTTGGCGTGGCTGGACGCCCTGCTGCAGGAAGACGAATGGCTGGTGGGAGGGGTGATGACCGAGGCGGACATCCGGCTGTTCACCACGCTGATACGCTTCGACTCCGTCTATTACGTGCACTTCAAATGCAATAAGCGGCGTATCGCGGACCATCCGGGGCTGCACGCGTTCGTCGCCCGCATGATGGTTGTTCCGGAAGTCGCGGCGACCGTGAATTTCGAACATATCAAGCAGCACTATTACGGCAGCCATCGGCATATCAATCCGTCCGGTATCGCGCCGGCCGGCCCCGACTCGCCCTATTGAAAACGTTTGCATATCAGTAGGTTATAGAGCCTTCCGGGCGGCCCCATAATTCTGGCGAAAACCTGAACAGGGGGCGGTTCATCGGAGGGTACGCAATGTTCCGGCAATCTTCGGCGACCAGATTCGATGGTGCGGGGACGGCATCCCTCCCGCCTTCCGCTACTGATCACCTATTGGAGGATTCGACCATGCTGACCTCAACCGCTTCCCTGTTCCGTGGCCTCGCGCTGGCACTGGCCCTCACCGCTGGCGTCACTGTTGCCAGCGATGCCGATGCGATGTCGCGCAAGGACAAGAACACCCTGATCGGTGCGGCAGTCGGCGGTGTGGCGGGTCATCTCCTGTCGGATGGCGATCCGCTGATGACCGCCGGCGGCGCCGTCGCCGGTGGGGCGATCGGCAACATCAGCACCAAGGACCGGCACAACCGCGACTATCGGTATGACCGGGATCGTCGCTATGACCGCCGCGACTACCGCTACGAGCGCACCAGCCGGCACGACCGGGGCCTTCATCGCGGCCATGATCGCCGCCATTGGAACAATGGCCATCGCGGCAACGGCCGCCATAACGGCGGCTGGCGCTGAATGACCTCGCCA
>JAZBLM010000027.1:0-30902 GCA_037033225.1 Pseudomonadota bacterium | reverse complement strand
GGGTCGACTCTACCCCCTCCCCGTTGTCCATCCAGTTCCGACAATCCATCGTATTGCTCTGGCTCTCGCCCTGGCTGGCTGTGGCTCTGGCTTCGAAGCCCACGCGCAGCGTGACAACTACAACCCCACGTCAAGCCTTGTCCGCGCTGCCCCCCGCCGCTACCCTGAGCGGGCACTCCTGCGCACCTGCGACCCCGGCGGCCGTTCCTACGCCTGCTCCCGGGGCCGGTGCGCTCCAACCTGGTCCGGCATGTCCAACTCCCGCTTCGTCCATCTCCACGTCCACACCGAATTTTCGCTGGCGGATTCGACCATCCGCGTGCCGGCGAAACCCGAGCAGGCCGACCCGAAGAAGGCAAAACAGGCCAACCTGCTGTCGCGCTCGGTCGAACTCGGCCTGCCGGCACTGGCCGTCACCGATCTCAACAACCTGTTCGCACTGGTCAAGTTCTACAAGGCTGCCGAAGGCGTGGGCATCAAGCCGATCGCCGGCGCCGACGTGATGATCGCCGAGGAAGGCCAGGATCCCTGGCGCATGACCCTGCTGTGCCGGGATCGCGACGGCTATCTCAGCCTGTCCCGCCTGCTGACCCGGGCATGGATGGAAGGCCACCGGCCCGAGGGCGGTGTCGCCGTCCATCCGGAATGGCTCAAGGCCGGCTGCCAGAACCTGTTTGCGCTCAGTGGCCGCGACAGCCTCGCCGGTCGCCTGGCCGCGGCCGGCAAGCACGATCTGGCCGAGCAGCAGCTGGCCGACTGGCAGCGCGTATTCGGTGATGGCCTGCACCTTGAACTGACCCGCACCGGGCGCGACGGCGAAGAGCCGTTCAACCAGTTCGCGCTCATGGCCGCCGGCCAGCGCGGCCTGCCAGTGATCGCCACCAACGACGTGCGCTTCCTGGCGCCGACCGATTTCAGCGCGCATGAAGCCCGCGTCTGCATCGCCTCCGGGCGCGTGCTCGACGATCCGAAGCGGCCGCGCGACTACAGCGATCAGCAGTACCTGAAATCAGCCGAGGAAATGTGTGCGCTGTTCGCCGACATTCCGGATGCGATCGACAATACACGCGCGCTTGCCGAACGCTGCAACATCGAGATGCGCCTGGGCACCTACTTCCTGCCCAACTATCCGGTGCCCGACGACGAGACCCTGGACAGCTGGATACGCAGCGAATCGCGCAAGGGGCTGGCCCTGCGGCTGGAGAAGAACCCGATCGCGCCGGGCATGACCGCGCAGGATTACAGCGACCGGCTGGAGTTCGAGCTGGACACCATCATCAAGATGGGTTTCCCCGGCTACTTCCTGATCGTGGCCGACTTCATCCAGTGGGGAAAGAATCAGGGCATTCCGATCGGTCCGGGCCGCGGTTCCGGTGCCGGCTCGCTGGTGGCGTGGGCCCTGCAGATCACCGACCTTGATCCCCTGCCCTACAACCTGCTGTTCGAGCGCTTTCTCAACCCCGAACGCGTGTCGATGCCCGACTTCGACATCGACTTCTGCATGGACCGGCGTGACGAGGTCATCGACTATGTCGCGCGCAAGTACGGCCGCGAGCGGGTCAGCCAGATCATCACCTACGGCACCATGGCGGCCAAGGCAGTGGTGCGCGACTGCGGCCGCGTGCTGGGCTTCCCCTACGGCCTCGTGGACAGCGTCGCCAAGCTGATCCCCAACATCCTGGGCATCTCGCTGAAGGACGCGATGGGTGAAGGCAAGGACAGCGAAATGGCGTCGCCGGAGCTGATCCAGCGCTATCAGAGCGAAGACGATGTCCGCGACCTGATCGACCTCGCACGCCAGCTGGAAGACCTGACCCGCAATGCCGGCAAGCATGCCGGTGGCGTGGTCATCGCGCCGGAACCGCTGGCCGAATTCTGCCCGCTGTTTGCCGAACACGATGAGAACGGCATCGGCCGCAACCCGGTCACCCAGTTCGACAAGAACGACGTGGAAGAAGTCGGCCTGGTGAAGTTCGACTTCCTCGGCCTGCGCACGCTCACCATCATCGACTGGGCCGTCAAGGCCATCAACAAGCGCCACGAACGCGCGGGCATTCCGCCGGTCGACATCACCCAGCTGCCGCTGGACGATGCGCCCACCTACAAGGACATCTTCGCCTCGGGCAATACCGGTGCGGTGTTCCAGTTCGAATCCTCGGGCATGCGCCGTCTGCTGAAGGACGCCAAACCCGACCGTTTCGAAGACCTGATCGCGCTGGTGTCGCTGTACCGACCCGGCCCGATGGACCTGATCCCGTCCTTCGTCGACCGCAAGCATGGGCGCGAGGACGTGGAATACCCCGACCCGCGCACCGAGCGCATCCTGCGCGACACCTACGGCATCATGGTGTACCAGGAGCAGGTCATGCAGATGGCGCAGATCGTCGGCGGCTACTCGCTCGGCGGCGCCGACCTGCTGCGCCGTGCGATGGGCAAGAAGGTGCCGGCCGAAATGGCCAAGCACCGCGAGATCTTCCGCGAAGGCGCAGCAAAGGACGGGGTGGGCGAAGCGAAAGCAGACGCGATCTTCGACCTGATGGAGAAGTTCGCCGGCTACGGCTTCAACAAATCGCACGCGGCGGCCTACGCGCTGGTCAGCTACCAGACCGCGTGGCTCAAGCGCCATTACCCGGCCGAGTTCATGGCGGCCACGCTGTCCTCGGACATGGACAACACCGAGAAGGTGGTCGGCTTCCTCGACGAAGTGCGCAACCTCGGGCTGACCGTGCTGCCGCCGAAGGTGAACCAGTCGGCTTATATGTTCGAAGCGGCGACCCCGGACACGATCCAGTACGGCCTGGGCGCCATCAAGGGCGTGGGCCAGGGCGCCTGCGAAGCGGTGGTCGACGAGCGCCTGCAGAATGGCGACTACACCGACCTGCTGGATTTCTGTACCCGCATCGGATCGGCCAAACTCAACCGGCGCACGCTGGAGGCGATGATCAACTGCGGCGCACTGGATGAGCTGGGGCGCAATCGTGCCTCGCTGGCCCTGCAGCTGCCTGAAGTGATCAAGGCTACCGAGCAGATGGCGCGCGAACGCGCCTCCGGGCAGAACTCGCTGTTCGGCGGGCCCGATCCAGGTGCACCGGCAATCCACCTGGACCTGCAGGAAACCGACGAATGGCCGCTGCTGCAGCGCCTGGCCGGTGAGCGCGACACACTCGGCTTCTACCTCAGCGGGCACCCGTTCGATCCCCATCGCGAGGACGTGCGCGATCTGGTCGGCACCGATCTGGGCGCAGTGGAAAGCATCTGGAATGCAGCCAGTGGCGGCGGCGGCAAAGGGGGCGAGAAGCGCTGGCGCCCGGAAGTGCAGACGGTGCTGGCGGGCCAGGTGGTTGGCGTGCGCCGCAAGGGCGAAAGCCAGATCTTCATCCAGCTGGAAGACGGCCGCGGCCGTGTCGAATGCAGTGCGTTTTCCGATGCGATGGCCGAGTTCGGCCACCTGATGACCAAGGACCGCATCCTGGTGGTCAAGGGCGGCCTGCGCGAGGATGAGTTCAATGGCGGTTTCGCCCTGCGCATCCGTCAGTGCTGGGACTTCGACGAGGTCTGCGCCCACTATGCGACGCGCCTGTCGCTGCGGGTGG
Source organism: Pseudomonadota bacterium (assembly GCA_037033225.1). Classification (GTDB taxonomy): domain Bacteria; phylum Pseudomonadota; class Gammaproteobacteria; order Xanthomonadales; family Xanthomonadaceae; genus Stenotrophomonas. The sequence continues at coordinate 27,309 of JAZBLM010000027.1, read as the reverse complement.
ACCTGCGCCGCGAGCGGCCAGTGTGGCAGCGGCTCAATGCCCTGCTCGACCGGCATCGCCCGGGCCGTACGCCACTGCGCCTGGACCTGCTGCTGAAGGACCAGGATGGGTCGCTGGCAGGCATGCTGGACGTGGGGGGCGACAGTGCGGTGCGTATCGACTCCAGGCTGATCCAGGCCCTGCGCGCTGATCCGGCCGTGCGCACACTGAAGGTGCGTTACAGTCCGCCGTGGGCCAGCTGACCAGACGACGGCGTACGGGGCACCCACACGCATTCGGCTAAACTTCCCTCCTTCATTTACACGACGGCTTCCGATGAATCCGAACTACCTCGACTTCGAGCAACCCATTGCCGACCTGGAAGCCAAGATCCAGGAGCTGCGCAGCGCCAGTGCCGGGCCGGCCGTCAACGTCGAAGCCGAAGTCAGTGCCCTGCAGGGCAAGCTGCGTACGCGCACCGCCCAGATCTTCCGCAACCTGACCTCGTGGCAGGTCCTGCAGCTGGCGCGTCATCCGTCGCGCCCCTACACGCAGGATTACCTGAACACGATGTTCGACGGATTCCAGGAGCTGGCTGGCGACCGTGCGTTCGCCGATGACAAGGCGATCATGGGTGGCCTCGCCCGCCTCAATGGTCGTGCGGTGATGGTGATCGGTCACCAGAAGGGCCGCGATACCAGGGAAAAGATCAAGCGCAACTTCGGCATGCCCAAGCCCGAGGGCTACCGCAAGGCGCTTCGCCTGATGAAGATGGCCGAGCGGTTCGGCCTGCCGGTGCTGACCCTGATCGACACCGCCGGCGCCTGGCCGGGCATCGATGCCGAGTCGCGCGGCCAGTCCGAAGCCATCGCCCGCAACCTGATGGAGATGGCCGAGCTGAAGGTCCCGGTCATCTGCACGGTGATCGGCGAAGGAGGTTCCGGTGGCGCGCTGGCGCTGGGCGTGGGCGACCGCACCATCATGCTCGAGTACAGCGTCTATTCCACCATCAGTCCGGAAGGCTGCGCCTCGATCCTGTGGAAGGACGCAAGCAAGGCGAAGGACGCGGCCGAACAGCTCGGCCTGACCGCGCCGCGGCTGAAGAGCCTGGGGCTGGTCGACAAGGTCGTGCGCGAGCCGACCGGCGGCGCCCACCGCAATCCGCAGCAGATGGCCAAGCGCCTGAAGGCGGTGCTGGGCAACGAGCTGGACGCGCTGCTGGCGCTGCCCACCGACGAGCTGATCGCCCGCCGCTACACCCGCCTGCGCAGCTACGGAACCTACGAAGCCGCATGACGCGCCATCGGTGCGTGGCCGCGGCCGCGTTCCGTACTGCGCCCGGTAGCGCAGCAGCAGCGGCTGCTGCCGCTGCCTTCTTCGCTATCGGCTACCTGCGTTGCGCAGCGCGGCTCAGAACGGCTTGGCCAGTACCAGCCAGACGATCGGGATGAAGGCCAGCAACGGGATCTCGTTGATCCAGCGCAGCGCGCGCGAGGACGGCAATGCGCGCCCCTTGGCCACGCCCTTCAACAGCCGCCCAATCCAGATGAAGTAGCCGAGCAACACGACCACCAGGCCCAGTTTGGCGTGCAGCCAGCCCGCCCCGCCCGGGGCCACCATGGTCGGGAATGCAGGAATCACCTTGTAGCCGAGCCACAGCACCAGGCCAAGCACGAAGGCCAGGCCGAACATCGAATGACCGAACCGGTACAGGCGCAGGCCCATCAGCTGCAGTCGTTCGCCGACGGCCACCTGCCCCGCCGTCTCGGCGATGTTGACCAGAATCCGCGGCAGGTAGAACACCGTCGCCATCCACGCCACCACGAACACCAGGTGGAAAGTCTTGACCCAGAAATAGGTCTGCATGTGCGTGCTCCGGCTGCTGGCGTAGGATGGGCCCCATTTTCACCGATGCGCAGAGCCACGTACATGGAAAAGACCTACGATGCCGCCTATTTCCAGCACTGGTACCGGGGTGCCGACATCGGTGGCAGCGCGCGTCTGGCGCGCAAGGTCGCGCTGGCCGTCGCCACCGCCGAGTACTACCTGGAACGGCCGCTGCGCAGTGTGCTGGATATCGGTTGCGGCGAGGGCGCCTGGCGCGCTCCGTTGCTGAAGCTGCGCCCGAAGCTCAGCTACATGGGATTCGACAGCAGTGAGTATGCCGTGCAGCGCTTTGGCCGCACGCGCAACCTGCACCCGGCACGGTTCGGCGACTTCGCGTGGCTGCGGCCCTGTGCGCCGGTGGACCTGCTGATCTGCGCGGACGTGATGCACTACGTGCCCGACCGCGAGCTGCGTGCGGGCCTGGCGGGCATCGGCGAGCTGACCGGCGGCATCGCGTTCCTGGAAACCTTCGCTGCGGAAGACGAGTTCGAGGGCGACCACGAGGGCTTCCACCCCCGGCCCGCACGGTGGTATCGACGCGAACTGGGCAAGCACGGCCTGCGTCCGGCCGGCTCGCATTGCTGGCTCGGCGCGGCCCTGGCAGGCGAGGCTTCGGCGCTGGAAAGTGCGGACCGCTGAGGGCGGGCGGCCGCCACGGAGCGGGCCAGGGCCCAATTAATATTCCGCTTCGGCGGATCGGTTATGCTGCGCGGCAACATATGACCATACATATTGAGTCAATATGCTCTACCAGCTGCACGAACTGACCCGCAACCTGCTTGCCCCCTGGGTCCACCAGGCCCAGGCGAATGCCCACTTCTTCAACAATGCTGGCCATTGGTGGGGTCAGATGCCTGGCGCAGATCGCCTGGCCGCGATGAACGAACTGTTCCATCGCCTGGGCAAGGATTACGAAAAGCCCGAGTGGGGCATCAACGAAATCGACGTGGACGGCGAGCGCGTCCCGATCGTGGTCCACGAAGAAGTCAGCAAGCCGTTCTGCAAGCTGCTGCGTTTCAAGCGCCACAGCAATGAAGCCGACCAGCTGCACACCATGCTCAACCAGCCCTTCGTGCTGGTGGTGGCGCCGTTGTCCGGCCACCACGCCACGCTGCTGCGCGACACGGTACGTACGCTGCTGCGCGACCATCGCGTCTACGTCACCGACTGGGTCGATGCGCGCATGGTGCCGGCCAGCGAAGGCGAGTTCGGCCTGGACGACTACGTGCAGTACATCCAGGACTTCATCCGCCATCTCGGCGTCGAGCGCCTGCATGTGGTGAGCGTATGCCAGCCCACCGTACCGGTGCTGGCGGCGGTCTCGCTCATGGCCAGCCGTGGCGAAGCCACGCCCAGGTCGCTGGTGATGATGGGTGGGCCGATCGATGCGCGCTGCAGCCCGACAGCCGTCAACAACCTGGCCACGCAGAATCCACTGTCGTGGTTCGAGAACAATGTCATCCATACCGTGCCGCCCAGCTATCCGGGCGCCGGGCGCCGCGTCTATCCGGGCTTCCTGCAGCATGCGGGTTTCCTGTCCATGAACCCCAGCAGGCACTTCAGTTCCCACTGGGATTTCTACGCTGACCTGGTGAAGGGCGACCTGGACGACGCCGACGCGCATCGGCGGTTCTACGACGAGTACAACGCGGTCCTGGACATGCCGGCGCAGTATTACCTGGACACGATCAGTGTCGTGTTCCAGGATTTCCTGCTGCCGCGCGGGGAGTGGTATGTCAGCGGCGAGAAGGTGGATCCCTCGGCGATCCGTGATACCGCGCTGCTGAGCATCGAAGGTGAACTGGATGACATCGCCGGGCTGGGCCAGACCCAGGCGGCGCATGCACTGTGTACCGGCATCGACGCATCCCGTCGCGAACACTTCACCGTCGACGGCGCCGGGCATTACGGCATCTTCAGCGGCCGTCGCTGGCGCGAAGTCGTCTACCCGAAGGTGCGCGATTTCCTGGCGGCCCATGCCGACGCGCCGGCTGCGGCGAAACCGAAGAAGAAGAGCAACGTCACACCGCTGAGGCGGAAGGCCGGGTAACCGGGTCCGGGAGGCCGGCCGACGCTCGGCCGCCCGGCACGGCGACCGGTGCCGAATACCCGGCGGTGCGGACTGACGGCCAGCGGTCGTCAGTATTCGGTGCGGTACGCCTTGCGGATCACAGGCGTACCAGCAGGTGCTTGGCCAGCAGACCGTGCAGGCGCCCTACCCCACGTGCCAGGTGCAGCGTCGCGAACAGCAGCAGGACCCCCAGCACAGCCAGGATGGGCGTGGCGGCTACCGGCAGCACGTTGCTGCCATCTATGTAGATGCTCGGCACGCTCAGCGAGAACAGCGCTGCGACCGGCGCCCAGATCGCGGCCAGCGACAGCGACAGCAAGGTGACCGCGACAGTGAAGTAGACGATGCCAAGCGGCAGCATCAGAACGAAATACAGCAGGGTCAGCCAGGTACGTCCATCGGTGAACATATCGCCGATCCGCTGCAGCCAACTGCGGCCCTGCTCGCTGTAGCGCGGCCGACGCGGCATGCGTTCCCCGAGCAGTGCTTCCACCAGCCGTCCTTCCAGCAGCGACAGTCCACGGATGGAGCCGAAGAACAGCACGGCGACCGGAATGCCGATGATCAGCACCAGCAGGCCCAGCGAGAGCGACAGCCCGGTCACCACCCAGCTGAAGAAGAACGTCCCGGTGGCCAGCGACAACAGCATGTAGAACAGCGCGCCGTAGGTGTGCGGGTCCACCACCACGCCGAAGAATCGCGACGCGGGCGATCGATGGGCCGGCGGCAGGGGCGGATCGGGCAGCCCCGCCCCCGACGACGATGCCATCGGTATCGCTGCAGACGCATCGGACCGGCTACCACCGGCGTGGACTGGCGCCGCACGCACGCCAAGTGCCGTCTTCGGCGTACGCAGCGCACGGTTCACGGTGACTTCGGTCTCCCGATAGATGTCGGCCACTTCTTCAGGCGCGCCGTAACTGCTGGCCACATCCGCGATGACGTCGGCTTCGCTGCGTCCTGGCTGCGCGGCGAGTTCCGCGCGCAGGTATTCCTCGGCGTCGTACAACGCGTCCTGCACCATCGCCGGATCCGCCCCTTCCAGCGCAGCGCGCAGTTGCGTCAGATAGTCGGGGATGGTTGCCGGAAGCTGCCGTCCGGTGCTGTCAGCGATGTTCATTTCGGTACGTCCTCCAAGACGGAATCGACGGAATCGCGGGTGGCGCGCCATGCCCGGATCCATTGATCCAGGACGGTGCGTCCCCGTGCATTGATGCGGTAGTAGCGTCGCGGCGGGCCGCTGCTGGACGGCTCGACGTGGCTTTCCAGCAGGCCCGCCGCCTCCAGGTTGCGCAGCACCGGGTACAGCGCGCTCTGCTTGCCACTCAGTACGCCTTCGCCGACCTGCTCCAGTTCCTTGGCGATCAGGTAGCCGTACAGTGGTTGCCGGGCGCGCGCCAGCACCGCCAGCAGGGCCAGCGACACGGTTCCGGCGCTCAGCTCCTTCTGGAATTTCTTCAGCTGGACGTCTTCGTCGATCACGACGGGCTCTCCACTACGTTGAAGTCAACACTAGTGTGGAGTGCGACCTAGTGGAATAGGCCGGACGTCATGGCTTCTTCCCGCGACGGGTGCGGCGGTGGCGGCCGGCGAGCCGGTCGCGCATGATCAGGCTTCTTCGACTGAAAGGCCTGCCATGTCCCGCCGCCCTGCCCTCGTCGCGCTTGCGCTTGCTGCGCTCCTCACGTCCACGCCTGCTGGCGCAGCCACGCCCTACCGCAGCGCCCAGCAGATCCTGGACGCCGCACCGGCCGCAGACTGGCGTACGCCCGATCCGGACAATCTGCTTTACATGGAACTCGAGGCTGGGCGGGTGATCATCGAGCTGGCGCCACAGTTTGCGCCACGCCACGTAGCGAACATCCAGACGCTTGCGCACGAGCACTTCTGGGACCGCACCAGCATCTACAGGGCGCAGGACAATTTCGTGGTGCAGTTCGGTGATGCCGACGCCGACGATGCTGCCAAGGCCAAGCCGCTGGGCTCGGTGCAGAAGAAACTGCCGGCCGAATTCGAGCGCGCGAGCGCGGGGTTGAAGATCAGCGAGCTGCCCGACCGCGATGGCTGGGCTGCGCGCACCGGCTTCGTCGATGGCTTTGCGGTGGGCGAGGATCCGAAGGCAGGCAAGGCGTGGCTGGCTCACTGTTACGGGACGCTGGGCGCCGGACGCAACAATGACGAAGACAGCAGCATCGGTGCCGAACTGTACGTAGTCACCGGCCAGTCGCCGCGCCAGCTGGACCGCAACATCACCGTGGTCGGGCGTGTCCTGAAGGGCATCGAGCTGCTGAGCGCGATCCCGCGGGGCCCGGCCCCCATGGGCTTCTACGCCGATCCGAAACAGCGCACCCCGATCATCGCGATCCGCCGCGCCAGCGACCTGCCAGAGGCCGAGCGCACCCCGATCCAGGTGCTGCGTACTGATTCCCGCACCTTTGCCGATACCGTGGAAGCACGCCGCAACCGCGTCGATGATTTCTACAAGCGACCGGCCGGGCACATCGACCTGTGCAACATCCCGGTGCCGGTGAGGTGATCCCGGACGTCGCCGGTCCCCTCATGTAAAGCAGGCCTCAGCCCACTGCAGGAACCGGCTGCCGGAACATGCCCGGCCGGCCGGCCGGCCGAAGCCGGCTCTGCCGGGCGACCACGTTTCTGCGTGCTGCGTGAGCAGACGCATGATCCGACCCTCACCCGGTCTTTGCCGCCCGCTGGCTAGGCTGGACCCCTGTTGGAAAACCAGGACCCACCCATGGCGATGCTGCGACTGCGAATTACCGGTTCCGAAGACGATGCACGTGCTATCAGCGACCTGCTGCTGAGCATCGAAGGCATCGAACACGTGGAAGAAACCGACGATCTGATGCCCAAGATGGATGACGATGACTCCAGCTCGGCGGGCCTGTCCGATGATCTGGGCCCAGGCAGCCACGAGCTTGAGGTCGAAGTGGGCAACGAGAACACCGAGCAGAAAGTGCGCGACGCCGTGGAGACATTGGCGCGCGAGCTGGATGTCTTCGTCGAATACGAGATCGACGAAGGCTGATTCCCCGACGCGTGGCAAGGCAGCGCGTCAGCCTGCCTTGCTGCGGCGTCGACGCCAGCGTCGCCAGACCGGCCGCGCAAGCATGACGGCCACGGCCAGCACGATGGCCACCGGCAACAGCGCGGCTGCGGCACGGATCAGGAAGGCGACGCTGCTGCCGAGGATCGCGCCGGTTTCCCGCAGGGCCTGCCCGATCTCGCTGCGGCTCTGCTGGGCTGCAGATCCATTGAAGCGCAGCGTGACCAGCTGGGTGTCGATCCGCCGGCGCTGCTGCGCCGCGTCCCGGTTGGCCTGCTCCACGCCGGCCTCTATTTCCGACAGGCGCTGGCTTACCACCAACAGGTCCGCGACCTTGATGTCTCGATTGTCCTGATACGCCAACAGCCGCGCATGTTCCTTCTCCAGGCGCGCCTTGGCCAGCGTCGTATCCGCTACCTGCTGGGCCAGATCTTCAGCCTGGGTGGTCCGCGAGGCGACATCGCCGTCCTTTCCCGCCAGGCCGACGATGGGCTCGACGCCCTGCGGCGAAATGCGGACCCGGATCGAACCGCTCGGCTCGCTGCCGCCCTGCTGCCCTACCTGCAATACCGCGCAGTCGCCGAACCGGCTGGACTGGCATGCTTCGGCAACCTGCTTTACCCGGGCCCCGATCTGCGAAGCGTCCAGACGGATGTCCAGCTCGTGTTCGTAGGCCAGTGACGCGCCCTCGGGCGAGACCAGCGCCCCTGCTCCGGTGACATCCGCTTCAGCGGCCACATCCCGACTGCCACAACCGGTGATCAGTCCGGCCCATAGCAGCGACGCCACGCCGATGCAGCGTCCGATCCTTCGTGTACCCACGGTCAAGCTCCAGAGACGTCAAGGGCGATGATGGTAATCCTTTGGCACGCAGACAGCGCAGCGACTGCGGCCTATGCTTGTCGATTCGACCCATGACAGGATTGCCGATGCGCCAGCATCTCCTTGCACTCGCCCTCATTGCCGCCCTCGGCGGCTGCCAGCAGTCGGACACCCCCACTGCCGCCCCCAGCGCGGACAACGCGCCTGCGCAGGCAGGCGACGCCGCCGCCGATGCGGCCTTCGCCGACCTGTCCAAGCGCGCCCTGGATACCTGGATGCAGCGTTCGCCCGTGGGTGCCACGCAGATCGGCGACCACCGCTTCGACAGCGATATCGACGACCTCAGCGCCGCCGGTCAACAACAGACGCTGACGGCGTACAAGGCCCTGCTGGCCGACCTCGACAAGATGGACATCGCCCGCCTCGGCAGGGAAAACCAGGTCGACGCCGCGATCCTGCGCAACCAGCTGCAGTCCGACATCTGGAACGCCGAGGTGCTGCAGTCGTCCAAGTGGGATCCGCAGGTGTACAACGGCCTGGCCGGCAGCGCGATCTACGGTCTGATGGCGCGCGAGTTCGCGCCGCTGCCGGAACGGCTGAAATCGGCCACTGCACGCATGGAGAAAATTCCTGCGATCTTCGCCCAGGCACGTGAGAACCTGGATCCGGCACGTGTCCCGAAGATCCACGCGGAAACCGTTGCCAAGCAGAACCGCGGCATCCTCAGCATCGTCGATACGCTCATCGCCCCGCATATCGGCGAACTGCCACAGGCAGACCAGCAACGCCTGCAGGCCGCCATCGAAGGCCTGAAAAAGGCCGTCGACGAGCAACAGCAATGGCTGGACAAGACCCTGGTGCCGAACGCGAAGGGTGAGTTCCGCGTTGGTGCCGAGCTGTACGACCAGAAGCTGAAATTCGCCCTGAATTCCTCGCTGTCGCGGCAGGAGATCGGTGAGCGCGCGCGTGCCGAACTCACGCGTGTACGCCAGGACATGTATGGCATCGCCCACACCGTGTTGAAGGACAAGCCGGGCGCACCGGAACTGCCGGCCACGCCGAGTGACGAGCAGCAGCAGAAAGCCATCGAAGCCGCGCTGGAGCTGGCGTACGCCGACAAGCCGGCGCGCGACAAGGTCGTCGACGATGCCAAGGCGGCACTGGACCAGTCCACCGCCTTCGTGCGCGAGCACGAGCTGATGACGCTGCCCGATGCGCCGGTCGACATCATCCTGATGCCGGAATTCCAGCGTGGTGTCGCCGTGGCCTACTGCGACTCACCGGGGCCGCTGGACAAGAACCTGAAGACGTTCTACGCGGTATCGCCCATTCCCGACGACTGGAACCAGAAGCAGGTCGACTCGTTCCTGCGTGAGTACAACTCGCGCATGATCCACCTGCTGAGCATCCACGAAGGCACGCCGGGTCATTACCTGGAAGGCTGGCATTCGGCAAAGTTCCCGTCCACGCTGCGCGCGGTGCTGCGCTCGGGCCTGTTTGCCGAGGGCTGGGCGGTCTACACCGAGCGGATGATGCAGGAGCAGGGCTACCTGGACAATGATCCCCTGTTCCACCTCGTGCAGCTGAAGTTCTACCTTCGCACCATTTCCAACGCAATCCTGGACCAGGGCGTGCACGTGGACGACTGGACGCGCGAACAGGCGATGCACCTGATGACCCACGATGCCTTCCAGCAGGAAAGCGAAGCTTCGGGCAAGTGGGTCCGTGCACAGTTGACCTCCGCCCAGCTGCCGACCTACTTCGTCGGTGCGCAGGAACACTTCGATACGCGAAAGGCCGCGCAGGAAAAACTGGGGGCGCAGTTCAACCTGAAGGCCTACCACGACAAGATGCTGTCCTATGGCGCCCCGCCGGTCCGCTTCGCGCGCCAGCTGATGCTGGACCAGCCGATCGAGTGAGCCGGTCGCGTCGCGCCGTGGTCGACTGCACCATGAGCAGTCGACCATGGGTCGACTCTACCGTAGCGGCGCAGCGATGAATGATCGCCTGCATGCAGGCAGCGTCGACCGATGGTCGACGTGCCGGCCCGTCGCGTCGCCCGTCCGGAAACGCGGCGCTCAGCCCTCGGCGGCGACAAAGCCACCGGTCTGGCGCGTCCACAGGCGCGCATACAGTCCACCGGCCGCCACCAGTTCGGCGTGCGTACCGGTCTCTACGATGCGGCCCTGGTCCATCACGACCAGACGGTCCATCCGCGCGATCGTGGACAACCGGTGCGCGATGGCGATCACCGTCTTGCCGCCCATCAATTCGTCCAGGTTGTCCTGGATCGCCGCCTCCACTTCCGAGTCCAGCGCCGAGGTCGCCTCGTCCAGCACCAGGATCGGGGCGTCCTTCAGCAGCACGCGCGCGATCGCGATGCGCTGCCGCTGGCCGCCGGACAGCTTGACCCCACGCTCGCCGACCAGGGCGTCATAGCCCTTGCGCCCCTGCGCATCGACCAGCGTGTCGATGAATCCATCGGCACGGGCCTTGGCGACCGCTGCACGCAGGTTGGCTTCGGATGCATCGGGCCGACCGTACAGCAGGTTGTCGCGGATGGAGCGGTGCAGCAGCGAGGTGTCCTGGGTGACCACGCCGATCTGCCCACGCAGGCTTTCCTGCGTGACGCCGGCGATGTCCTGGCCATCGATCAGGATGCGCCCGCTTTCCAGGTCGTACAGACGCAGCAGCACGTTCACCAGCGTCGATTTGCCCGCGCCCGATGGCCCCACCAGGCCGATCTTCTCACCGGGCTTGACCTGCAGGTCCAGTCCGGCGATCACGCCACCGCGCTTGCCGTAATGAAAGTGGACATTCTCGAAGTGCACGCCACCGGCGTGGACCTGCAGCGGTGCCGCATCGTCACGGTCCTGCACGGTCAGTGGCTGGGAAATGGTGCTGATGCCGTCCTGCACCGTGCCGATGTCCTCGAAGATGCCGTTGATGGTCCACATGATCCAGCCGGACATGTTGTGGATACGGATCACCAGCCCGGTGGCCAGCGTGATGGCGCCCACGGTGATCAGGCCATCGTTCCACAGCCACAGTGCCAGGCCACAGGTGCCGGCGATGAGGAACCCGTTGACGATGGCGATGGTCAGATCCATCCCACTGGTGACGCGGGTCTGCCGCCGGTGCTTTTCCGCCAGTTCCTGGATCGACTCGGCGACGTAGGCCTGCTCACGCCCGCCATGAGCGAACAGTTTCAGCGTCGGGATGTTGGTGTAGCCGTCGACGATGCGTCCCATGGCCTTCGAGCGCGCTTCCGATGCAATCCACGCGCGCTCCTTCGCGCGCGGCACGAAGTACACCATGATCACCACGTAGGCCAGCATCCACAGCACCAGGGGGATCATCAGTCGCCAGTCGGCCTGTGCGAACAGGAACAGCGCCGTGCCGGTGTACACCACGATGTACCACAGCGAATCGACCATCTGCACGGCCGACTCACGCAGCGAGGTACCGGTCTGCATGACACGGTTGGCCATGCTGCCGGCGAAATCATTCTGGAAGAAGGTCAGGCTCTGGCGCACGACATAGTTGTGCATCAACCAGCGCGAGCGGTTGCTCAACCCCGGCACGATCGCCTGGTTGACCAGCAGATTATGCAGGCCGACCAGCACCGGCCGCGCTACGACGCAGACCAGCAGCATCCACCCCAGGTCATTGGCATGGCGCTGGAAGAAGCCGGCCCCAGGTTGCTCGGCGACCATGTCCACGATGCGGCCGAGGAAGTCGAACATCGCCACTTCCACCAGCGCCAGCAGCAGGCCGGCAACCAGCGTAGCCAGCAGGACCGGCCACACCGGGCGCAGGTAGAACAGGTAGAACTTCGCCACGCTGCGTGGCGGCGTGCGCTTGTCGACCGGCGGAAACACCGGGATCAGGGATTCAAACCAGCGGAACATCGCACTCCCTCGCCAACGATAGGCGCGGGAGTATCCCACGGCGGGCGTGTACGCAGGTCGAGGACGGTGGGCGGCGCGGAGCCGCACCGGCCCGGGACCGGCATACGCGCTTACTTCACGGGCACGAACAGCAGATCGTGGAAGTCGAAACTGAAATCGGTGAGTTCGGAGATCGCCTGCATGCGGACCTCGCGTACCGCCCCATCCGGATCGAGGCTGAAATTGACGAAGGCGTCGGCATTGAGCGAGCGGTCATCCCAGCGCACGATGAACGTATCGTGCTGCCAGTGCTCAAGGGTGCCGGCCAGCTGCGCGGTCCTGTCGAACTGCAGCCGCAGTGCCTTGCCCGCCTGCGTGATGTGCATGCCGCCGTACCAGCGGTCCTGATAGGCACCGGCGTAGGCCGCCAGCGCCAGCGAGGGCTGGGTGCCCCTGGTGCGCGCTGCCTGGTGCCGCGCCCAGGCCGCATCGGCCTTCCCGCGTCCCTTGTCCACGGCCTTGCCGTAGGCCTCCACCCAGTCGTGCCCGCCGCTGCCCAGGTAAGCATCGAGCACGCTCAGCGTGATCGCGTTGAAGGCGGCGCCGGCTTCCTGGTTGGTCAGCACCACCACACCGAGATTCTGTTCCGGTACCAGGGTCACCCGCGAGACCATGCCCGGCCAGCCGCCGGTGTGCCACACCAGCCGGTGGCCGCGGAAATCGCTCAGGCTCCAGCCTTCGCCGTAGCCGGCGAAGTTCGGGCGCGCAGCGGCCAGCTCGGGCACCGTCGGCTCGGCAACGACCTGCGGGGTGATCATCTGCCACATCTGCTGCTGGCTCTTTTCGCTGAACAGCCTGCTGCCATCGGCCAGCGTTCCGCGTGCCAGCTGCACCTGCATCCAGCGCGCCATGTCATGCACGCTGGAATACACGCCACCGGCGCCGGCGTTGTTCTGCCAGGTCAGCGGCGCGACCGTGCGCAGGTCCTTGAAATCGAAGCGGGCGTGGCCGACGGCCGCCTGGTCGTCCGGACGCAGATGATCGGCGTTGTAACGCGTCCCGGCCATGCCGACCCTGTCGAAGATCCGCTGCTGCAGGAACACGTCGAAGGGCTGCCCGGAGACCTTCTCGACGACCTGCTGGGCCACGGCGTAGAGGATGTTGTCGTAGGCGTAACGTTCGCGGAAGCCGCCGTCCAGCGGCACCTTGCCCAACCGTGCCACGACCTCGGCATTGCTGTAGGACGTCGCCGGCCAGAACAGCAGGTCGCCCGCACCCAGTCCCAGTCCGCTGCGGTGGGACAGCAGATCACGCAGCGTCATCTGCTGGGTGACGTACGCATCGGACATCCGGAACGCGGGCAGATGGTCGATCACCTTGTCATCCATCGACAGCCTGCCCTGCTCGGCCAGCAGGTTCAGTGACAAAGCGGTAAAGGCCTTGGTATTGGAGGCGATCGCGAACAGGGTGTCAGCCTGCACGCGCTCCGGGCGTCCCTGCTCACGTACACCCCAGCCCTGCTCCAGCACGACCTTGCCATCCTTGACCACCGCGACAGCGATGCCGGGCACCTCGAAGCGCTCGCGCACCCGCTCGACCGTTTCGCCGAGCGTCTGCAGCGGTGGCGGGGCAGCCGCAGTCGCCACGGTCGTGCATGCCAGCAGCATCGCGCCTCCGAACAGGAACTTCATCGTCTACTCTCTCCAGCAAGGGGTTGCCGCGGCGTGCAGGCGCGGCCGCGATTTCTCATCATGGTAACGGGCCCGGGCGCAGCCTTCCCGTGCCAAAGGAGGGTTGAGATGGCCGCCAGCGTCCTGCTCCACACACGTCCACGCCCCGCATGACGAGCACCCCGATCCGCTGCGGCATAGGAGGCTGGGTGTTTCCGGAATGGCGGGATGGCCGCTTCTATCCCGACGGGCTGCCCCAGCGCGAGGAGCTGTCCTTCGCCAGTCGCGCCCTGCGCTGCATCGAAATAAACGGAACGTTCTACCGCACGCCGACAGCGGCGCAGTGTGCACAGTGGGCCGCGCAGACCCCGCCGGGTTTCCGGTTCTCCATGAAAGCGCCCCGTTACCTCGTACAGCGGCGCGACCTGGACGGGGTCGCCGACGCCGCCGCGCCGTTCCTGCAGGCAGCGCTGGGGCTTGGCGAGCGGCTGGGACCGCTGCTGTGGCAGTTCGCCCCGGCGCACCCCGCCGACAGCGCGGCCCTGGCCAGCTTCATCGCACGCCTTCCCGGCAAGGTGGACGGCACGCCGTTGCGGCATGCACTGGAAGTGCGCAACCCGGCGGCCTTGTCACCGTCGCTGGTCGAAGCCGCGCGCCGCCACAACGTTGCCCTGGTGATTGAAGACAGCGCTGACGTGCCCCTGCATGGCGATCTGACGGCCGACTTCGTCTACGCCCGCATAAAGCGCAGCCAGCCCCGCCTCAGGGCTGGATTGCCGGCGCCCGTGCAGCAGCGCTGGGCGTCGCGGGCCCAATCCTGGGCCAGTGGCAGGCCAGTCACGGATCTACCCTTGATCGCCGGCGCCGCATCGGCGGCGCCACGGGAGGTGTTCCTGCTGTGCATAGGTGCAGGCAAGTCCCGCAACCCGGCAGCGGCCATGGCCCTGCAACAACGGTGTGACAGCCGCTGACCCGTCGCGGCCGGGGCGGCGTTGCCGCACAATACCGCGATGAGCAGCCCTGAAACCCGCAAAGCCCTTTTCCAGATCCACTTCTGCGTGCTGCTGTGGGGCGTCACTGCGATCCTGGGCAAGCTGATCACCCTGCCCGCCCTGCCGCTGGTGTGGTGGCGGATGCTGCTTGTGGTGGTGATGCTGGCCTTGCTGCCGCGCGTGTGGCGCGGCCTGCGCACGCTGCCGTGGCGGGTGATGATGGCCTATTCGGGCATCGGCGCGCTGGTCGCGCTGCACTGGCTGACCTTCTACGGCGCGGTCAAGCTGGCCAACGCGTCTGTCGCAGCGACCTGCATCGCGCTGGCACCGGTGTTCACCTCCATCATCGAACCCTGGGTTGCACGACGACCGTTCCAGCTGCGCGAGCTGGTATTCGGCATCGCGGTGCTGCCCGGCGTGGCCCTGGTGGTCGGGGGCGTGCCTGAGGGCATGCGCCTGGGGGTGCTGGTCGGCGCCATGAGCGCACTGCTGGTGGCGGTATTCGGCTCGTTGAACAAGCGCATGGTCAGCCATGCCGATCCGCTCACGGTGACCGCGCTGGAGCTGGGTGCCGGCACCCTGACCCTGACCCTGCTCTCACCGCTGATGCCGTTTCTGCTACCGGCGTTGGCCAGCCCGCTCTGGGTCGTGCCGGACCTGCACGATGGCCTCCTGCTGCTGGTGCTGGCGGGCGTCTGCACCCTGCTGCCGTTCGCCCTCGCGCTGGTCGCACTGCGCCATCTGAGCGCGTATACCGTGCAACTGGTAACCAACCTGGAGCCGGTCTACGCGGTGATCCTGGCGGTGGTGCTGCTGCGCGAACAGCATGAAGTCGCCGGCTGGTTCTATGTGGGCGTCGCGGTGATCGTCGGCGCGGTGTTCCTGCATCCGCTGCTCAACCGCCGCCGTCCTGTGAAGCATCCGGAGATGCTGGCAACGGCCGAGAGCCGCAGCATCGCAGAGTGATACCGCACTGAAGATCAGCGTCGCGGCCAGTGCCAGGCCGGCGCATCCAGCAGACCCTGGCCCCGGAGAACGGTGCGGCCTTGCTGCTTGACCAGATGCATCGAATGACAGCCGGCCGCCGCTTCCAGTGCAGCAATCAGACGACTGGCATGGGACACGACCCAGACCTGGCTGCGCGCACTGGCTGCGATGATCAGCCGCGCCAGCGCCGGCAACAGGTCCGGATGCAGGCTGGTCTCCGGTTCGTTGAGGACCAGCAACGGCGGTGGTCGTGGCGTATGCAGCGCAGTGGCCAGCAGCAGGAAACGCAGCGTGCCGTCGGACAGCTCGGACATCGCCAGCGGACGGAGCAGGCCGGGCTGGTGAAAATGCAGCGACAGGCGTCCGTCCGCCTGGGTATAGCCGATCGTGGCGCCGGGGAACGCGTCATCGATGCTGCGTGCCAGGGCCTGCGGGTCGCCTATATCGCCAATGGTCACCCAGGCGGCCGCGAGGTCACGCCCATCATGGTGCAGCACAGGGGTACGCGTGGCGATCGATGGCTGGCGCGCGACCGCCTCGGCGTCGGTGCGGAAATGGTCGTAGAACCGCCATCGCCGTATGAACTCACGCAGCGAGGTGACTTCCGGCATGCGCTGCGGGTCGCCGATCTGGGTGAACAGGCTGTCGAACGGTGACAGGTGCTCATCCACCACCTCCCAGCTGCGTGCATGCCGCTGCCGCACCAGCGCGCCACGACGATCGACCAGCTGGTTGGCGCTGCGCAGGAAGGCCCCGGACCAGATTGCCTCGGTCTTGATCTGCGGGTCGAGGCTGAAAGGGTCCGGCGCCGCGCCCGACGGCGGATAACCGAAATCGATCGCGTAGCCGAACGTCTCCGTGGTGAAGCCGAGCTTCAGCGCGACCGCCTCCTGTCGGGGTCCGCCTTCCAGCGGAATGTCACCTGCAAGCACCCGACGATCCAGCTTCTCGGGGCCGGCCCACAGCGCGGAGCCCAGCCCGCCTTCACGCGCCAGCATGGCGGCCACCCCACCCTGGGCGGTTTCGGCCAGCAGCCGCAACGCACGATACAGATTGGACTTGCCGGTGCCATTGTCCCCGGTGACTACGTTGAGGCGCTCCAGGGGCAGCACCAGATGGTGCAGCGAACGATAGTTGGCGATGGCAAGCGTCTGCAGCATGGCGGTGGACGGAATCAAAGAGTGTCGAGCATTGCATCACCTGATCGCATAACCTGCGATGACGCCGCTCACTCCTCTGCTGCCACCCGATCACGGCCCGCCCGCTTGGCCTTGTACAGCGCCGCATCCGCGCGTTCCAGCGTGGCCTGGGCCTCATCGCCGCGACGATGCTGAACCAGGCCGATACTGACAGACACAGGAAAACCGAGCGGCAGATCACCCACCGCCCTGCGCAGCTGCTCGCACTGCAGCGTGGCCATGCGCAGACCGGTATCAGGCAGCACGAGCACGAATTCCTCGCCGCCGTAGCGCGCCGCCATGGCGCCACCGGCGACGTGGGCGCGCAGCAGCCGGCCCAGCTCGGCCAGCACCCGGTCGCCCGTGGCATGGCCCTGGACGTCGTTGATCTGCTTGAAATGATCGATGTCCAGCAGCGCGACGCAGGGCCGTCCCACGGCGATCGCATCGTCCAGCGCATGGGCCATCGCGCGGCGGTTGGGCAGTCCAGTCAGCGGATCGGTCCGGCTCTGCTCGGCCAGGTCTGCGTTCTGCGCGACCAGCACGTCGTGGTAGTCACTGAGCAGGCGCTCGTAGTCAGCACGCTCCAGCATATGCTGCTGGATGTCGAGCGCGAAGCGGCGCAGTTCCATCACCACCATGACCTGGCGTGACAGCGCGGCCAAGGCCTGGGTACGATCGGCGTCCAGCGTCCGGGGCTGCGGGTCGAACACGCACAACGTGCCCAGCGGCAGGCCATCGGTGCTGATCAGCGGAGCGCCGGCGTAGAAGCGCACGCGCGGATCGCCGGTCACGAGGGGGTTGTCGTGGAAACGCGCGTCGGTGCGCGCGTCCTCCACCACCATCACTTCGCTGGGTTGCAGGATGGCGTGCCCACACATCGAGTGCTCGCGGGGCAGCTCGGCCACCACCGTGCCCTGCACCGACTTGAACCACTGCCGCTCGGCGTCGACCAGCGTCACCGCTGCCATCGAGGTTCCCGCCACCGCCCTGGCGATGGTGACCAGGTCCTCGAAGGTCTGCTCCCTGTCCGAATCGAGTATCCGATAGCGGTGCAGCGCTTCCAGCCGCTGCGCTTCGTTGGCGGGCTTGTCCGGCTTGATCATCCAGCACTCGGCGGTCGTGGCTGGGCCCAGTCTAGGGCAAAGGCCGCGCCCCAGGCCGGCTGCCTCGCCGCGTTACCAGTCGACCTGACCCGGCAGCAGGCCGCGCAGCTCCGGCTCGCTGAGGTTTCGCCACTGTCCCGGCTTCAATGCACCGATCTTGATGTTGTCGATGCGCACGCGGCGCAGCTGGGTAACCCGGAAACCGAATTCGGCGGCCATCAGACGGATCTGGCGGTTCAGTCCCTGCTGCAGGATGATCCGGAACCCGAACTTGGCGATGCGCGAGGTACGGCAGGGCAGCGTCATCTGGTCGTGGATCCGCACCCCGCGGGCCATGGCACGCAGGAATTCGTCGGTAACCGGCTTGTTCACCGCCACCAGGTATTCCTTCTGGTGGCCGTTCTCCGCGCGCAGGATCTGGTTGACGATGTCACCATTGCTGGTCATCAGGATCAATCCTTCGGAGTCCTTGTCCAGCCGGCCTATCGGGAAGATGCGCTGCTCGTGGCCGACGAAGTCGACGATGTTGCCCTTGACCGAACTTTCCGTGGTGCAGGTCACCCCGACCGGCTTGTTGAGCACGATGTAGACGTGACGGCGACCGCCGGGGCGGCTGGCCTGGCGGGCACGCAGGGGCTGGCCGTCGACCAGCACCCTGTCCTCCTCGCCCACCACCGCTCCGGTGCCGGCATGATGTCCATTGACGGTGACCCGGCGCTCGCTGATCAGCCGGTCGGCCTCGCGACGGGAGCAGAAGCCGGTTTCGGCGATGTATTTGTTGATGCGGATGGTCATGCCGGCATTATCCGGCATTGCCGGACGCACGGCACCCGTTTACATCGGCACCGGGGCATCCAACCGTTCACCATCCATCACCTGGTCGCGCCCGGCGCGCTTGGCGCCATACATCGCATGGTCGGCCCGGCGCAGCAGTCCGGCCAGATCGTCCTGTTCATCACGCCATTGTGCCAGTCCGATGCTGGCGGTCACCGACAGGCCGTCCACCCGCAGGGCATGCCCCGCCTCGGTGATACGGCTGGCGACCTGGCGCAGGCGCGCGGTCGCCACCTCCCGCGACGCTCCGGGCAGCAACAACAGGAACTCCTCGCCGCCCATGCGGAAGACTTCGTCGCGCCCACGAAGCGAGGCCCGCAGGGCCGCCGCCACCGCCTGCAGGACATCATCGCCGATGGCGTGGCCATGGCGGTCGTTGATCTCCTTGAACAGGTCGATGTCCAGGAATCCAATCACCAGTGGCGTGCCCTCCGTACGTGCACGTTCGATCTGCACGGCCAGCTCGCGCAGGCCAGCGCGCCGGTTGGGCAGGCCGGTGAGCGAATCGGTATCGGCAAGCTGCCGCAGGGCATCACGCTGCTCCCGCAGGTTGCCCAGTCGCTGGTTGAGTGCATAGGCCGCCATCATCAAAAGCCACGTCACCGACAGCTGCAGCGCCTCTACGCGGTGGGCCAGCAACCACTGCGCGCTGGCAAGGTCCGCCACGATCATCACCAGGAACGGCGCCAGCGCGAGCAACCCGATGACGGCCCAGCGGTCACGGCGCGACCAGGCCCATGCGCCGGCCAGCAGCGCCGCCACACAGCCGGTGAAGTGCACCGCCTCCAGCACGTCCGACGCCCATCCGAGCAGTGGCCAGTCCATCCACGGCACCAGCAGGGCCATCCCGAGCATCGCCCAGCTCACCGCGGTGATCGCGCTGCGCGCACGCGGCCACAAGACGTCGCCTGCGTTGAGCCGCCACATCATGGGCAGCAGCACCGCCTGGGCGACGGCGGTCAATCCGACCAGCCACCAGGCGCTGTCCACCCCCATTGGCAGCCAGGGCTCGGGATAACCACTGAGCCCTCCCAGTACGCACTGCCACAGTACGAAGATCGCGCAGGCGCCCACATAAGCCAGGAAGACGCGGTCACGCGAGGTGAAGAACCCCAGCAAGGCGGACAGCGCCAGCGCCAGCGCCACGGCCACGCAGGCCGTGCGCACCAGCAGGCGCGCGGTGTCCCGCTGCTGGACGGGACTGGGGGCACCCAGCCGCAGCGTGGGTCCCCAGCGGACCTTCAGCGGGGTCGCCCAGGACACGTGGATGGGCTCCCGGCTGCCGGCGGCGGGGACCACGACAATGCCCACGCCGGAGCGGAACCGCGAATCACGCGTGCGCGCATCCCCCATGTTGCCGCATATCTCACGGTCGCCATGGCGGATTGCCACCTCTCCGGCAAACACATTGAACACATCCAGCGCCTGGGGCTGCCCCGACCAGCCGCCTGCAGGCGCAGGGATATCCAGCGACTGCCGATGTCCGCGCAGCATATGGGGTTCGCAGCTGCGACGCGGCGTCGATTCGTCGGTCGGCCCGCCCAACAGCAGGTAGTCACGCACCGGCTGCGGCGACGCGAGGAGCTCCGCTGACGACAGCATCGCCAGCAGCACCATCATTCCCATCACCCAGCGTCCCATACACGCTCTCGTGCCGACCACTCCACACCTGCCTGCCCGCCGTCCCTGTGCGCACAGTATCGCAGGCGCGTGCCCGGGACGCCTCAAACGCGTGGCGTCCATCGGCGCTGGGTGCCTGGACGCGCCGGATGCAGCGCGGTGAGGGTCATGCGCTCCAGCGGCTGCGGGCGTTCTATCGCGTAGCCCTGCAGTCCCTGCACGCCCATTTCGATCAGGCGTTCGGCCTGCTCCTCCGATTCCACCCACTCGGCCACGACCTCCAGCCGAAGTTCCCGCCCCAGCGCGGCGATTGCCCGCACCGTGGCACGGCTGACCGGATCGTGCTCCATGTCGCGCACGAAGGTGCCGTCGATCTTCAGCAGGTCCGCGGGCAGCTGCCTCAGGTAGCCGAACGAGGAAGAGCCTGACCCGAAATCGTCAAGCGCGATCCGGCATCCACGCGCCTTCACGGCCTCGATGAACTGCCGGGCCTGCGCCAGGTTGCTGATCACCGCGGTTTCGGTGATCTCGAAACAGAGCTTGCTTGCCAGGCTGCGGTTGCGCTCGAGCAGATCGCAGACGAAGGCAAGGAAGGTGGGTTCGGTGATCGATTGCGCCGACACATTGACATTGCAGAGTCCCAACCGTGCCACGTGCGCAGCGCAGACCTGCAGGTGGCGGAACAGCATCGACAGTACGCACCGGTCCAGCGCCATGCCCATCCCATAACGCTCGACTGCGCCGATGAACTCACCCGGACCGTGCAGTGTCCCCTGCTCATCACGCATGCGCACCAGCACCTCGTAGTGCAGGTAGTCCGGATCGTCGACCGTGGCGATGCGCTGTGCGTACAGGATCATCCGGTTGTCGGCGATGGCCCGGCTCACCCGCCGCAGGCGGTCCGCCTCTCCTCGCCGCTCGTCCAGATCCAGCCGATCCTGGTTGAAGCTGTGGACACGGTTGCGCCCTGCCTGTTTGGCCGCATAGCACGCACTGTCGGCCGCTCCCATCAGCCAGTTGACATCCGGGGTTTCCGGCCGGATTTCAACCACGCCGGCGCTGCAGCTGATCTTCAGTGCGTCATCGCCGGACGGGATGCTGTCCTGGACCAGCGTACTCATGAGCCGATGCAGCACGCCCTGCGCCTGGTCCTGGTCAGCACCGGCCAGGAACAGCGCGAACTCGTCCGCGCCCAGCCGCCCGACCCAGTCGCCGTCGCGCGCAGCGCGTGTGAGGTGGTCGGCGAATGCACGCAGCATCTGGTCGCCGGCCGCGTGGCCAACGGTGTCGTTGACCAGTTTGAAATGGTCCAGGTTGAGGTGGCAGAGTGCATGCACGCCGCCTTCCAGCCGTACCTGCTGCAGGGCCTCGTCGAGCAGACGCTCGATCTCCCTGCGGTTGACCAGGCCGGTCAATGCATCGTGGCTCGCGTGGTGCTGCACCTCGCGTGCCAGGACATGGTTCTGGGTGACATCTTCGACGATCGCGAACACCGATATGCCGTGCTTGCCGCGCGGCACTGCGGTACCGCTCCAGCGGCCCCACATCAGGCTGCCATCGGCGCGCAGGAAGCGCAGTTCACCGGCCTGCAGCTGGCGTGGCCAATCGATCTCACCGTCGGCATCGAGCACCAGTTCGCCATCGGCAAGCAGCTCGCGCAGGTGCATGTGGACCAGCTGCTCGCGACGCCGCTGCAGCAGGTCCGACAAGGCCTGGTTGACCTCCATCAGCCCCCCGCCCCCGTCGATCTTCAGCATGCCCACGCTGGCCTGGTAGAAGGCCGCACGAAAGCGGGCTTCCTGCTCCATCAGATCGATGCGCACGCGCCGGGCGAGCAGGAGGGCGACCACTGCGATGGCGACCACCGACAGCGCGCTGGCGATCAGCGTGGTCAGGCGCACCTGCGCGGACATGTTGACCAGCGCCAGTGAAAACTCCCGCGCCGTCTCCTGCAGCCCTGAATCCAGCTGCTGCAGGCGACGCTGGTAATGACGGGCGTCATCGCGACTGACAGGCCCGGCCGCATGGCGGCGCTGCAGCTCGTCCCTGATTGCTGCGATCTCCAGCAGCGGCGCATCGGTCTGCTGCCACAGGCGCGCGGCTTCGCGGAAATAGGAAAGCCCCCGTCCATGGCGATAGGACAGGACAAGGCGGTTCACATCGCCCGGCGCATTGTGGCCGCGCAGGAAAGCGGCGCGTGCTGTTGCGATATCGGGCGGTTCGCGCTCCAGCGACTGGCGCGCCTCGAGATCGGCCAGCGGTACATCCAGTTGGCGGCGTGCGTGCTCCAGGTCAGCCGCATCGCCGCTGTCCAGGTACGAATGCAGTGATGCGACGGCCTGCTGCTGTGCCCGCGACCAGTGACTCTGGCCGACGATCCACGCGGTGGATGCCGCCTGCAGCTGCTGCACCAGCGCGGAAATCCCCACCAGGCCCACCGCCATGCCGGTCAGTAGCCCAAGCCGCAGCATCAGCCCGCGTCGTGCACGCTGCCGCCTCCTCGCACTGGCTTCTGCCATTCCTTGAACCCCCGCATCCGTGGTTGGTCCTGCGTGCCGCCTTCACATCATGCACGCTAGACCCCGCGGTGTCTTCAAGGCGCGAAGCGGCGCGCGCGGCCGGGTCGCGGGCCAAGGGCGCGAGGGCATGCCGCCGGTCCGGGGCTGCCTGCGTCTCCGGCGCCCCCCCAAACGCAAACGCCAGCCCGGAGGCTGGCGTTTCATCGACGGGTCCGTTCTGAATCAGACGCTGCGCGGGCCGCGCGGCTTGAACCCATCGCGGCGTGGCGGACGGTCGTTGCCGCCCGGTGCGCCTGGGCCGCTACGGCGCGGACCGCCCTTGTCGAAGCGCGGCTTGGCCGGTGCGCGCGGGGCCTGGCTGATGTCCTCACCCGGTTCCACGCGGCGCATGTTGAGCTGCTGCCCGGAGACCCACACCTTCTTCAGGTGGGTCAGCACGTCCTGCGGCATGTCCTGCGGCAGGTCCAGCACCGAGAAATCGTTATGGATGTCGATACGGCCGATGAAGCGGCTTTCCAGGCCCGCTTCGTTGGCGATGGCGCCGACGATGTTGGCCGGCTTCACGCCGTGCTGGTGGCCCACTTCGATGCGGAAGGTTTCCATGCCCTGCTCCGGCGCACCGCGCGGCGGCATCTCCCGGCGCGGGCGTTCCTGGAAGCCTTCGCCTTCGGCACGCGGCGCGCGATCGAACTTCGGCCGGTCGCCGCGATCGAAACGTTCGCCGCGCTCAGGGCGCTCGGTCCGTTCGAAACGCTCGCGCGGTGCACGCTCTTCGCGCGGCGCACGCACCGGCGGCTGCAGCAGGAACGGCGTATCGCCCTGCATCATCTTCGCAAGCGCAGCGGCGATATCGATTGCCGGCACGTTGTTTTCGCCTTCGAACCGCTCCAGCAGCTGGCGGTAGAAATCCAGGCCGCCCTGGCCGAGGGTCTCGCTGATCCGCGCGGTGAACTTGTTGACGCGGTTGTCGTTGACCGCTTCCACGCTGGGCAGCTGCATTTCCTCGATCGGCTGGCGGGTGGCGCGCTCGATCTGACGCAGCATGCCCTTCTCGCGCGGGGTGGCGAACAGGATCGCCTCACCGCTGCGGCCGGCACGGCCGGTACGGCCGATGCGGTGCACGTAGCTCTCGGTGTCGTAGGGGATGTCGTAGTTCAGCACGTGGCTGATGCGCTCCACGTCCAGGCCGCGTGCGGCCACGTCGGTGGCCACCAGGATGTCCAGCTTGCCTTCCTTCAGCATGGCGATGGTCCGCTCGCGCTGTGCCTGCTGCATGTCGCCGTTGATCGCGGCCGCAGCCAGGCCGCGCGCCTGCAGCTTGCTCGCCAGCTCTTCGGTCCCGGCCTTGGTGCGGGCGAAGATGATCATCGCATCGAAAGGCTCCACTTCCAGGATGCGGGTCAGCGCGTCCAGCTTGTGCATGCCGCTCACCCACCAGTAACGCTGGCGGATGTTGGCCGAGGTCGTGGTCTTGTTGGCGATGGTGACTTCGGCCGGATCCTTCAGGTAGGTCTGCGCGATGCGGCGGATGGCCGGCGGCATGGTCGCGGAGAACAACGCCACCTGACGCTGTTCCGGCAGTTTCTTCAGCACGGCCTCGACGTCGTCGATGAAGCCCATGCGCAGCATCTCATCGGCTTCATCCAGCACCAGCGTCTTCAGCTCCGACAGATCCAGCGTGCCGCGGTTCAGATGGTCGATGACGCGGCCCGGCGTACCCACCACGATGTGCACGCCACGGCGCAGGGCCGAAAGCTGCACGCCGTAGGGCTGGCCGCCGTACACCGGCAGCACGCGGAAACCGGGAATCTTCGACGAATAGGTCTGGAAGGCTTCGGCGACCTGGATGGCCAGCTCGCGGGTCGGCGCCAGTACCAGCGCCTGCGGCTTGATCTGCTGCAGGTCGATGTTGGACAGCACCGGCAGCGCGAACGCGGCGGTCTTGCCGGTACCTGTCTGGGCCTGGCCGAGGACGTCGCGGCCTTCCAGCATCGCCGGGATGGTGGCGGCCTGGATCGGCGACGGGGTTTCGTAACCGACGGCGGTCACCGCCTGCATCACGGACTCGGAAAGGCCGAGCTGCGCGAACTGCAGCGGCGCGTGGGTATCTTGGGACATGGGGAACTCCGAAGGCACTGCCACGAACGTGGCAGGCGAAAAAAGGGGGGTATTTTGCGCTTAGGGCGCCCTTCTGACGCGTGCCCCGGCGCTTTTTCGAGTGCATAGGATACAGCACGTTGCATGAACGACGTGCACGCCGCGTCAGCAGGTCCGGGGGGGTGACTGCGCCGCGAACGGTGCACGGGCGACGAAGCTGCCCCACAATGGGCGCCGTTTACCGCAGGAAACCCCCATGCAGATCCTCGAGTTCGACCTGGACGGCGAGTACGTTGAACTGAAACAGCTCCTCAAGTTGACCGATCTGGTCAGCAGCGGCGGCGAAGCCAAGATGGCCATCAGCGACGGCCAGGTCCTGGTCGACGGTGCCGTCGAGCTGCGAAAGGCCTGCAAGATCCGCGCGGGCCAGCAGGTCGAATTCAACGACAGCCTGATCCGGGTCCTTGCGCTGCCGCCGCAGGACGCGTCCGACGCCTAGCCTGCGACCGGCTGCATGAGCCGCTCGGCAATCAGCCGACGGAACGGGCGCACACCCTGTGCGATCCGCAGCCCCGCGGCCCGCAGCGCACGGGCCGGTGCACGATCATCGGTATACACGCGGGCAATCGTGTTGGTCGCCTCATAGAGCGGGCGCGCCGCCATCCGGTGTCCGCGCTGGTAGCGCGCCAGCAGGGCGCCATCACTGATGTCCGCGCCCCGGGCCTGCTGGCCGATGAGCAGGCGGGCCAGCCGTTGCTGGCTCGCCAGCCCCAGGTTGAAGCCGTGCGCGGTCACCGGATGCATGCCCACTGCGGCATCGCCGATCAGGGCCGCGCCAGGCGTGGCGAACCGCTCGGCATAGACACCGACCAGCGGGTACGTGTGGGGTCGGCCGACCGGCGTCATCCGGCCAAGCCTGTGTTCGAACAAGCGGCTGACCGCCTCCCCGAACGGCCCCTCTTCCAGGGCCACCAGCTGCTCCGCCTGCGCCGGCGGCAGGGTGATCACCGCCGATGCCAGGCCACGATTGAGCGGCAGCAGGGCCAGCGTGTGGCCGTGGCCGAACCACTCCCACGCCGTGTGATGGTGGTTGCGCTCGAGCTGCATCCTGCACACCAGCATCGACTTGCCGAAATCCTGCAGCCGTGCGCCGATGCCGAGCATGCGCCGGGTGCCTGAAAAACGGCTGTCGGCTGCGACGAGCAGCCGCGCGTGCAGCCGGCTGCCGTCGTCGAGCTGCACCTCATGCCCCGCTTCACTGCGACGCACGCGCTCGACCCGCCGCCCGTCGTGCACGACCACTCCGGCCTGATCCTTGACGGCATCCCACGCAGCGCGGCGGATGAGGTGGTTGGGCACCAGCCATCCGAGTGGATCGGCGCGGTTGCCTGTGCTTTCAAACGTGAGGGCGAACGGAGAGTGCCCGTTCATGACCCGCGCCGCGCGCAGCTCGGAAACGTCGTCCTGGGGAATCCGCTGCCACAGATCGAGCTGCTGCAGGATCCGGCGGGACGCGTGCGTCAGGGCAATCTCGCGTCCGTCGAACGGAGCCTCGGCCAACAGTGACCGCGACTGCGCTTCCACCAGTGTGACCTGCAGGCCACTCCCCGCGAGGGAACGGGCAAGGCACAGGCCCGCCGGACCTGCGCCCACCACCAATACGTCGGTCCTGCCCATTCCGCTGCTCCTGCGTCTGCCATGGTCCGCAGCATGGCACCAGCGGACGTGCCCGGCCTTGATCTGGATCAGGCCCGGACCCGGTGCCTCAGAGCAGCGCCTTGAGCAGCATCACGATGCCGGCCAGCGAAACCAGCCACGCCAGGCTGCGCACGTAGGGCACGCCGAACGCGTACAGCGGGACATAAGCCAACCGCGCCCAGAAATAGAGCTGCACCGCCAGGCCGGTGGACGCGTCCTGCCTGCCCGCCACAACGACGGCGATCGCGGCCGCAGCGAACACCGGGAACGTTTCGAGGAAGTTGGCCTGTGCCCGCTGCAGGCGCCCGGCCACCCGGCCGGGCGGCGGCGCCTCACCGTCGCGCGCGGACGCATTCCATTTCGAGCCCCGCTCGCGGGTGATCGCCGCCGCCGCCAGCATCACCTGGACGAGGCCCAGCACGCCGGCCCATGCCAGCATCTGAAGTTCAATGGCCATGTGTCAGGTCCCCGGGGCGCGGACGCTGTAACCGGCCAGGCGCCAGACCTGGTCTTCATCCAGCCGGAAACTGACCAGCTCGCGCACCGGCTGCGCACTTTTCTCGAAGCGCGTGGGATAGGTCACGTTGACATAGAGACCCTCCGGCACGGCGGCACCGGCGTTGAAGCGGACCCGGCTGATGCTCGGCTGTCCACGACCGACCAGCGCGCCCAGCCGGCTGCGGTCGGCAGCCACCTGCTTTGCGAAGGCATCACGCGCGACGGCCTTGCGCGCAACCGCTGACGCACCGTCCCAGAGCTGCGCGGTCTGGCCGGCGTCCACCAGCTTCACCGCCTGCAGTGCGGCGGCTGTCATCTCGGCATTCTGCTTGTCCAGCTGTGCCTGCTGCGCCGGCGTGAGCTGCTGCACGGGCGCGGCGGGTCGTGCCGGACCAGC
>JAZBLM010000026.1:0-31469 GCA_037033225.1 Pseudomonadota bacterium | reverse complement strand
GCGGCGGCTCGGCCGCTGCCCGGTCGGCGGCGACGGCCGCGGCAACGCGGGCCGCGAAATCCGCCGGCGCCGGTGCTACGGCCTGGCCACGCATCACGTCACCAAGCAGCGACCAGCGCTCCTGGCAGGCCTGCAACTCCGGGTCGTGCTGGAGCCGACGCAGCAGGAAACGCGCCTCGTCGGACGCCAATTCGCCATCGACCAGCGCGGACAGCTGCTGCCGGTTGTGCAGGTCGATCTTGTCTTCAGTCTGATCATGCTTGTTCATGGACGGCCCTTCTCGCGGGTTGCGCTGCCGATGTCCAGCAGCGGTCGCAGTTCAGTGTCGATCGCCTCACGGGCACGGAAGATCCGCGAGCGCACGGTGCCGATCGGACACCCCATCTTCTGCGCGATTTCGTCGTAGCTCAGTCCTTCCACCTCGCGCAGGGAGATGGCCAGGCGCAGTTCCTCGGGCAGCGCGGACACGGCCCTCATCACCGTCGTTTCCAGCTCCTGGCGCATCAACTGGCGTTCCGGCGTATCGGTGTCGCGCAGGCGCGTACCCGAATCGAATTGTTCGGCGTCACCAATCTCGATGTCATCGGTCGGTGGGCGGCGATTGCTTGCAGCAAGGTGGTTCTTGGCGGTATTCACGGCAATCCTGTGCAACCAGGTCGAAAACTGGGCGTCGCCGCGGAAACTGTTGATCGCGCGGTAGGCGCGGATGAACGTATCCTGGGCGACGTCCTGACACTCACTCCAGTCGGCGATGTAGCGACCCACGAGCGACACGACCCGGTGCTGGTGCTTGCGCACCAGGACATCGAATGCCGCGCTCTCGCCGCGCTGCACGCGCCGGACCAGTTCCAGGTCCAGCTCCTGTGGTGATTCAACTTCGGCCATGGAGGACCGGACTCCTGTCAGCCCAACCGACGTCGGGCAATGAGACTGCCAATCCCGGGAAAAGTTCAGCGCCTTGTCACCGGGCACCGCACCAGCTTTTAACCAACGTTCCGTTAACGTAGCGGTCCAGCGCATGAATCCGCACGGCCACCCCCTCCCCCTATTGGGATTTGACGGAAGGGAAACAACCTCTGGATCATAGCTGCCTTATCCATACACAACCGGATGGAACGTCCATGCTCTCAGGCTTCGATGGGCTGCGCCTTGCACACTGGCACCCGGAAATCCGCGCCGATGGCGTCGTCGTGCTCAATCTCGACCGCCAGGACGCCAACGTCAATGCGATGTCCCAGGATGTGCTGCTGGAGCTGGGCGACCTGATCGAGCGCATCGCCATCGACCCGCCGAAGGGCGTGGTGATCCAGTCGGCCAAGAAGGCCGGTTTCATCGCCGGTGCCGACCTCAAGGAGTTCCAGGAATTCGACCGGCGTGGCACGGTCAGCGACGCGATCCGTCGTGGCCAGGTCACCTACCAGAAACTGGCCGAGCTGCCCTGCCCCACGGTCGCCGCCATCCACGGCCACTGCCTGGGCGGCGGCACCGAGCTGGCGCTGGCCTGCCGCTACAGGGTGGCGTCCAACGACGCCAGCACCCGCATCGGCCTGCCCGAAACGCAGCTGGGCATCCTCCCCGGCTGGGGCGGCAGCGCGCGGCTGCCGCAGCTGGTCGGCGCGCCGGCCGCGATGGACATGATGCTGACCGGGCGCACGCTGTCGGCTTCGGCGGCGCGCAACATCGGCCTGGTGGACAAGGTCGTGGCGCCGGCCCTGGTGCTGGACACCGCCGTTGCCCTCGCATTGAAGGGCACCACGCGCCCGTTCAAGCAGCGCGCCACCGCGTGGGCCACCAACAGCTGGCCAGTACGCAAGCTGCTGGCGCCACAGATGGCCAAGCAGGTCGCGCGCAAGGCGCGCAAGGAACACTACCCGGCGCCGTATGCGCTGATCAGCACCTGGGAGCGCAGCGGCGGCAAACCGATCCAGGCCCGCCTGGACGCCGAACGACGCGCGGTGGTGAAGCTGGCCAGCACCCCGACGGCGCGCAACCTGATCCGCATCTTCTTCCTCACCGAGCGGCTGAAGGCCCTCGGCAGCGGCGATCATGGGATCCACCACGTGCACGTGGTCGGTGCCGGCGTGATGGGCGGTGACATCGCGGCGTGGTCGGCCTACAAGGGCTTCAACGTCACCCTGCAGGACCGCGAACAGCGTTTCATCGACCCGGCCATGGAGCGCGCGCAGGCGCTGTTCGCCAAGAAGGTGCGCGACGACAGCAAGCGCCCGGCCGTGGCCGCCCGCCTGCAGGCCGACCTGGCCGGCGCGGGGGCCGCCCAGGCCGATCTGGTGATCGAGGCGATCATCGAGAATCCGCAGGCCAAGCGCGACCTGTACCAGGCGCTGGAACCGGCGATGAAGGCCGATGCGCTGCTCACCACCAACACTTCGTCGATCCCGCTGGTCGAACTGCGCGATCACATCCAGCGCCCGGCGCAGTTCGCCGGCCTGCATTATTTCAACCCAGTCGCGCAGATGCCGCTGGTGGAAATCATCCACCACGACGGCATGTCGCCGGACACCGAGCGTCGACTGGCAGCCTTCTGCAAGGCACTGGGCAAATTCCCGGTGCCGGTGGCCGGTACGCCCGGCTTCCTGGTCAATCGCGTACTGTTCCCCTACATGCTGGAGGCGGCGACCGCCTATGCCGAGGGCATCCCGGGACCGGTGATCGACAAGGTGGCAGTGAAGTTCGGCATGCCGATGGGACCGATCGAACTACTCGACACCGTGGGCCTGGACGTTGCCGCCGGCGTGGGCGAAGAACTGGCACCGTTCCTGGGCCTGCAGATTCCCGCGGCGCTACAGACCGTCGAACAGGGCAAACGGGGCAAGAAGGACGGCCAGGGCATCTATGCCTGGGAAAATGGCCGCGCGAAGAAGCCCGAGGTACCGAAGGATTACCAAGCGCCGGCGGATCTGGAAGACCGGCTGATCCTGCCGCTGCTCAACGAAGCGGTGGCCTGCCTGCACGACGGCGTCGTCGCCGACGCCGATCTGCTGGATGCCGGCGTCATCTTCGGCACCGGATTCGCCCCGTTCCGCGGCGGCCCGGTCCAGTACATCCGTGCCACCGGCGCCGACGCGCTGGTCGAACGGCTGCGGGTGCTGCAGCAGCGCCATGGCGACCGCTTCTCGCCCCGCCCCGGCTGGGACAACCCCGCCCTGCGCTGAAACACAAATAAGGGGACGGAGGGAATTAAATGGAATTAATTCCCTCCGTCCCCTTTTTTTTTGCAAAAAAAACGCGGCGCTGGGCGCCGCGTTTTTTCGTGTTCTGCCGGTCAGCGATCAGCTGGCCTTGGCGACGGCCTTCTTGGCAACGGCCTTCTTTGCCGGGGCCTTGGCCACGGTCTTCTTGGCGACCGGAGCGGCGGCGCCGACGGCGGCCTTGCTCACGGTGTGCGAACGGGCGTTGCCGTAGCTGGCGTTGTAGCGCTTGCCCTTGGCGGTCTTGCGGTCACCCTTACCCATGTCTTGAACTCCTGGCTGTATTGATTCTGATTACCCCGTGCTGACACGGGTTTGGCGGGGCCGTCTTGCTGGACGCCCCCGCGCACGATCGGGAAGCCTACCACGACGGCCTCAGTGCGCGCAGCTCGCATCATGGACGTGGCCATGATTGAGGCGCAGGTTGACCAGATGGGCGACGCCCACCAGCAGCCCACCCAGGGTCATCACCACCGCATGCGGCACCGGGTCGTGATGCAGCGGGTCATACAGCACACCCGTCCACAGAGCGACCAGGCCCGGGATGAGGAATCCCAGCGCGCGAAGCGCACCGTGGCGGCGGTAGCCCCACACGAGGCTGAACAACCCGAGCAGCGTGACGAACACCACCAGCACCTGTTCCACGCCATCGCCCAGCCACACCGAAAGGCCCAACGAGGGCGCCGCTGCGAGCAGCACCGGAATGACCGCACAGTGGACCGCGCACAGCAGGGAGCCGGTCGCGCCGAAGCGGTCAAGCAGATGACGGAGGCGTGGGATGAGAGGCATGACTTCCAGCAGGGTCGGCGAAGCAATATGGAATAATATAACATCCCTCCCGTACCCGCACGGCCCGTGTACGACTGCGCCTCTCTCCCGCAGTCCGCCAGGGGATTCGTGCGCCCCCTTGTTGATACGTTATAACAAACATCTGGAAGTGCCATGACAGCTCTGCGTAACCGGCCCCGCCCCCATTCCCTTGCCCTGGCGCTCGCGGCCGTTCTGCTGCCTTCAGCAGCGTTGGCCGCCGATGCACCGGCCGACCGCCACTTGACCGAACTGTCTGAAGTGAAGGTCACTGCTTCACCCCTGCAGGGCGATGCTGAATCCCTGGCCCGCCCGGTCGAAGTGCTCGCCGGGGAACGCCTGGACGAAGCCAAGGCCGGCACCTTGGGAGACACGGTTGCCAAGCTGCCCGGCGTGCAGACCTCCTACTTCGGACCAGGCGTCGGCCGTCCGATCATCCGTGGCCAGGAAGGTCCGCGCGTGGCGGTGTTGTCCAATGGCGTCGGCAACATGGATGCGTCCACCGTCAGCGCCGACCATGCCACCAGCATCGAGCCGTTCCTGGCCGACCAGATCGAAGTGCTGAAAGGACCGGCGACGCTGCTGTTCGGCAGCGGAGCGATCGGTGGCGCGGTCAACGTGGTGGACGGACGGATCGCGCGCGAGATTCCTGATCGTCCGCTCAGTGGCCGCGCCGAAGTCCGGGGCAACAGCGTCAATGACGAACGCAGCGGCATGTTCCGCCTGGACGGCGTCAACGGCGACTGGGTGCTGCACGTCGACGGTCTGGTCCGCAATGGTGATGACTATCGGATCCCCGGCTATGCCGTCGTCGATGGCCTGGAAGACCATGACCACGACCACGACCACGAAGGTCACGACGCCGAAGAGCCGCGTCGCGGCACGCTGGACAACAGCTCGATCCGTACGCGTGCAGGTGGTGTCGGCGCGACCTGGCTGGGCGACGGTGGCTTCTTCGGCCTCTCGGCCGGCACCTACCGTACCAACTACGGCATCCCCAACGGCGCCCATGTCCATGCGGAAGGCGACGGACACGATCATGACCATGACCACGACCACGGCGCCGAGGAAGAAGGTGAGGAGCATGACGTACGCATCGACATGGTCCAGAACCGGTTCGACGTCAAAGGCGGCATCTACGATCCAACCTCGTTCCTGAAGAACGTCACCCTGCGGGCGGGCTATACCGACTACGAGCACACCGAACTGGAAGCCGGCACACCCGCCACCCGCTTCACCAACCAGGGTATCGAGGGCCGCCTTGAAGCGGTGCAGAACGAAATGGCCGGCTGGAACGGTGCCTTCGGCCTGCAGTTCGGCAACAGCGATTTCGGCGCCAAGGGCGAGGAAGCATTCGTGCCGGATACCGCTACGGAAAGCCTCGGCGTATTCGTCCTGCAGGAAAAGCAGTTCGGGCCGTTCAAGCTGGAACTGGGTGCACGCCACGACCAGGTCAAGCTGGACCCCGCTGGCGAGCAGGCACGTCGCACGTTCGACGCGACCAATCTGTCGGCGGCGGGCATCTGGACGCTCAACGATGCGGTGGATCTGCGTTTCGGCATCGACAGCTCCGAACGCGCGCCCACCAATGAAGAACTGTATGCCGCGGGTGCCCACATCGCTACGCGCTCCATCGAACTGGGCAACCCGGACATGAAGACCGAGCGCGGCCAGCGGATCGAGCTGGGCATCCACACCCACAGCGAGCGGCTGGACGTTTCCGCGTCGATCTACCAGACGCGCTTCAAGGACTTCATCTACCTGGCCGACACCGGCGTGGTCGAAGACCTGCCGGTCCGCTTGTGGGCCCAGCAGGACGCCACCTTCAAGGGCGCCGAAGCCGAAGCCCTGGTGCACCTGTTCGAAGGCACGGCCGGCGACTGGGATCTGCGTGTGTTCGGCGACTACGTTAAGGCCGAGCTGGATGGCAGCGGCAGCCGCAGCGTGGACATCGCGGTACCGCACGGTGACCACAGCCACAACTACACCGTGGACCTCGCCAACGGCGGCTACCTGCCGCGCATCTCGCCAGCCCGCGTGGGCGCCGACCTGCGTTGGGCAAAGGATGGCTGGCGGGCCTCGGTCGGTGCGGTGCGTTACAGCCGGCAGAAGGACACCACGCAGAACGAAGCGCCCACCGATGGCTATACGCTGGTCGATGCGCACCTTGCCTACCGGTGGGACCGCACCGACAGCAACAGCTATGAGGTGTTCGTGGACGGCAACAACCTGACCAACCGCGAGGTGCGTCCGCACACCTCGCTGCTGCGCGACTACGCGCCGCTGCCGGGCCGCGGTGTCGCATTCGGCATTCGCGCCTATTTCTAAGCGGGTCCAGCCTCAGTCGAGGCGTGCATGGGCGGTGGCGACAATGCGTCGTCACCGCCACTGCATGTCGCCAACGGCACGTCATTGCCGCGTGCGACCTCATTCATTCGTCACGAAACGAACCCGGCGCTGACAGGCGACAGGCAAGCGTCTTTGCGTTCGGACATTTTTGTCCGAAAATGCCGCATGACCTCACTACGTTCCGACGCGGCTGCACGCCGCGCGCTGATACTCGATGCAGCCGACCATGTGTTCGGCAACCACGGCGTGACCGCGCCACTGGACCTGGTCGTCGAACGCGCACAGGTCGGTCGCGCCACGCTGTACCGCAATTTCCCCGACCGCAGCGCGCTGATCGAAGCCTTGCTGCAACGTACGGTCGAGCGCATCGCGCGCCATGTGGCCGAGCTGGGCGAGCGCGATGACGCGCTGTTTGAACTGCTGGACGGCATGGCCCAGCGCATCATCGATTCGCCCGCGCTCGCCGACTACTGGCGCGCGGTCGATCAGGACGAGGCCAGCGTACGTCGGGCCAGGGAGACGGTACGACATCTGCTGGACGCACCGATCCAGCGCGCGGTGCGTGCCGGCCTGTGTCGACCCGACCTGACCTCCACGGATATTTCACTCATCTCGGGCATGCTGGGGGCCGCGCTGCGCGGCAAGGACCGCGACGAACGCCGCGTACTGGCAGAACGTGCGCTGCAGCTGCTGCGCGTCGGCCTGCGGGGAACCGGCACCACGGAGGCCTGATGTCGCAGTACCTCAAGCCCATTCCGGACTGGGAGGACCACGAAAAGCCGACCCTGCCCGGCTCGGCGTCGATGCCGTGGCATCCACCGCATCGCCGCCTGGCGTATGCGCTGGTGTCGGTGCTGGTGGCCATCACCGGCGGCCTGGGGACCGCGCTGGTGACCGCCAACCTGCCCTTCCTGCAGGGTCAGCTCGGGCTGACCCCCGTACAGGGCAGCTGGCTGGTGGCGTCCTACGTAATGGTCAACGTGACCGCAAATCTGCTGGCGTTCAAGTTCCGCCAGCAGTACGGCATCCGCCTGTTCGCAGAGATCGGCCTCGGCCTGTATGCCGCACTGGCGCTGCTGCACCTGGCGGTCGGCAGCTTCGAAACCACGGTACTGCTGCGCGCGGCGAGCGGCTTCGCGGGTGCCGCGTGCTCCACGCTCGGCACGCTGTACATGCTGCAGTCGCTGCCGCGTCGCTTCACCGGCAACCTGCTGGTGATCGGCGTGGGACTGTCCCAACTGGCTGTTCCGCTGGCCTGGGTGGTCTCGCCGAGCCTGGTGGGTACCGGCCAGTGGCATCTGCTGTATTTCTTCGAAGCCGGCCTGGCGCTGTGTGCCTTCGCCGCGGTGGTGCTGCTGAAACTGCCACCGGGCGTGCAGATCAAGGCCTTCGAAGCCATGGACTTCGTGACCTTCGCGCTGCTGGCGCCCGCGGTCGCATTGCTGGTCGTGGTGCTTGCCCAGGGTTATGTACGCTGGTGGACCGACACGCCCTGGCTGGGCTGGGCCCTGGTGGCTGCGATCATCCTCGCCACCGCAGCGTTCATCATCGAGCACTACCGGCGTAATCCCCTGCTGCAGGTGCGTTGGCTGGCCAGCCTGCCGGTGATGCATTTCATCGTCGGCGCGTTCCTGCTGCGCTTCCTCACCACCGAGCAGTCCTACGGCGTCGTGGGGCTGATGCGCACCCTCGGCATGGGTCCGGACCAGATGCGGCCGCTGTTCGCGGTCATCCTTGCCGGCGTGGTCACCGGCATCGCCGCCAGTTCGCTGACCTTCGGGCCGAAACGGCTGGTCCCGCAGGTCCTGATGGCGATCGTGCTGCTTGGCAGCGCGGCATTCCTGGACCAGCACCGTACCAGCCTGGACCGGCCACACGACTTCTACCTGAGCCAGTTCCTGGCTTCGGTCGGCTCGGGCATGTTCATGGGGCCGCTGATCATGCTTGGCATCACCGCTGTGCTGAAGCAGGGCGTGGACCACATGATCACCTTCCTGGTCACCCTGTCGCTCACCCAGACGCTGGGCGGCCTGGCGGGTTCGGCGGTACTGGGCACCGTGCAGCTGCACCGCGAGCAGATCTATTCCAGCGCGCTGGTCAGCCAGCTCGACCCGTCCGACCCGGTGGTCGCACACCGCCTGGGCCTGCAGCAGCAGCTGTACCGCGCGCAGATCACCGACCCGGTGCAGCGCAGCGCACAGGGCACGGCCCAGCTGGCCCTGATCGCGCGACGGGAGGCCAACGTGCGCGGCTTCAATGATGTCTTCACGCTCAGCGGCTGGCTGGCGCTGGGCTTCCTCGGCTGGCTGCTGTCGCTGCAGGCATGGCTCGCCCTGGGCCGGCAGTGGCGCAGGCGCCGCCCCCCTTCTTCCCCTGCATCGCCGGCTGCGGCGAGCGTTCCCCGTTGAGTTGATCCCATGATCCAGCAACCTCCCCGCGATGATGAAGACGCCGACGTCAATCCCGCACCGCCCACCGACGCGGCCCCGGCACCTGCGCCGCCCCCGCCCACCTCGGCGCGCCCTGCGACGGGTGGCGGTGCGCCGAAGTACCTGAAGCCAAGCAACCGTGCGGTGGTGATCATGGTGATCGTCGCGCTGGTCGGCATCGCGCTGATCCTGCGCGGTTGGCAGTTGTGGCCGTTCACCAGCACCATCGCCAGCACCGACAATGCCTATGTGCGCGGACAGATCACCGTGCTTGCGCCGCAGGTCAATGGCTACATCACCGAGGTGATGGTGAAGGACTTCCAGCACGTGGCTGCGGGCGAGGTGCTGCTGCGCGTGGACGACCGCATCTACCGGCAGCGCGTCGCCCAGGCCGAAGCCGCGCTGGACAGTGCGAAGGCGGCGCTGGCCAATTCCGATCAGTCGCAGGCCCAGAACCGGGCGCAGATCGCCTCGGCCCGGGCGACGCTCGCGGCGGGGCAGTCCGAACTGCAGCGCTCGCGTGCGGAGCTGGCCCGCTACGAACAACTCGCCGAGCAGCGGCTGGTCGCCTTGAACGACCGGGACAAATTCCGCACCAGCCAGGCGTCAGCGCAGGCCGGCGTGCAGCAGTCGCAGGCGCAGATCCGCATCGCGGAGGAAACCCTGGTGTCCACGCAGGTGGCACGCAAAGGCCTGGAGGCGCAGGTGGAGAGCGCACAGGCCGCGCTGGAGCTGGCGCGCATCGACCTGGCCAACACCGTGATCCGTGCGCCCAGGGCGGGCCAGGTCAGCGAGGCCAGCGCCCGCGTCGGCCAGTACGTCGCCGCCGGTTCCCAGCTGCTGTTCCTGGTGCCGGACACGCTGTGGGTGGTGGCCAATTTCAAGGAAGGACAGACCTGGCCGATGCGCGTCGGGCAGCCGGCAACCTTCGCGGTGGACGCGTTCCAGGGCGAGGTGCTGCGCGGCCACGTGGAAGAGATCGCGCCAGCAACGGGTTCGGAGTTCAGCGTGTTGCGTCCGGACAACGCCAGCGGCAACTTCACCAAGGTCGTGCAGCGGCTTCCGGTGCGGATCGCGATCGATGCCGATCAGCCGCTGGCGGCGCGCCTGCGGCCGGGCATGTCGGTGATTGCGAAGGTGGATACGTCGGTGGAGCCGGCCGCGGCGCCGCGCCCACGGTGAGTGGGTCGAACGGGTGAGACCCCCTCGCGAACTGGCATTAGAACTGCATCTGGGGGCGGGTCGGGCGAGGAGGCCATGCGGGGCACGCGCAAGTACGTCCATGTAGCTCTTCGCGGCTCCTGCCGCTCAAGGCCCCGCACGCCCTCCCCGCCCGACCCCCTGACAGGTTCC
Organism: Pseudomonadota bacterium; assembly: GCA_037033225.1. Lineage (GTDB taxonomy): Bacteria > Pseudomonadota > Gammaproteobacteria > Xanthomonadales > Xanthomonadaceae > Stenotrophomonas. The sequence continues at coordinate 21,322 of JAZBLM010000026.1, read as the reverse complement.
TGGGCGGCCAGCCGCGTAGAAAAAAAATGAAAAAGCAAAAGCACGCTGGCCCGGTAGGGTCGCCCCATGGTCGACCAGAACCACCATTACCCGTCTGGCGCAGGGCTCCACGGTAGGGTCGACCCATGGTCGACCAGAACCACCATTACCTCACTGGTAGAGGAAGCCCTGCAGCTGTTGTGCTGACCAGAGAAAACGCGGGCGGCCGGGCGCAGCCCGGCACCACCCAGTACTCAGCCCGCGCAGCGGGCGCAGAGGCCGTGGACTTCCAGCGTCTGTGCCTGCGGCTGGAATCCCAGCTCCTTGGCGCGTTTCTCCAGCTGGCTGACGATCTCGCGGTCTTCCAGCTCCACCGCGCTGTGGCAGCTGTTGCAGATCAGGAACGGTACCGAGTGCGCCGCGCTGCTCGGGTGGTGGCAGGCCACGAAGGCATTCACCGATTCGAGTTTGTGCACGAAGCCGTTGGCCATCAGGAAATCCAGCGCGCGGTAGACGGTCGGCGGCGCGTCGGCGCCGACGCCCTTGCCATTGCGGACCCAATCCAGCAGCTCGTACGCCTTGACCGGCTTCCCGGCTTCGGCGATCAGCCGCAGCACGTTGGCGCGGATCGGGGTCAACCGCAGTCCACGCTCCCGGCACACGCGCTCGACCACCCCCACGAAATCCGACGCGTCGTGGACGTGGTGGTGCGGGGCCGTGCAGGCGTGCTTGGCGGACATGCGGGTTCTCCAGTTCGGGCGGATTTCAGGCCGCAGGCACTACCTTGGTAATGGCAACATCGATGCGTTTCAAGGCCTCATCGCGACCGGCAAGGTACACCGTCTGCGAGATGTCCGGGCTGACCTGGGTGCCGGTGATGGCCACGCGCAGCGGCTGGGCGACCTTGCCCATGCCGATTTCCAGCGCCGCAGCGGCGTCATGCAAGGCCACGCCGACGCTCTCGGCCGTCCACTCCGGCAATGCGGCCAGCAGCTCGCGGGCCTTGCCCAGCGGCAGTTCAGCGCCTGCCTTGAAGTGCTTCGCCACCGCCGCCTCGTCGTAGTTTTCCAGCGGCTGGTACCAGACCACGGCCTTTTCGGCCATTTCCTTCAGCGTCTGCACGCGCTCGCGCAGGGCGACCACGACATCTTCCGCAGCCGGGCCGGCGTTCAGGTCCAGGCCCAGCTTCTGCAGCTGGTAGACCAGCGCCGGCGCGATGTCAGATGGGGCTTCGGTCTTCAGGAAATGCTGGTTCACCCAGCCCAGCTTGGCCATGTCCAGCCGCGCGGCCTTGGAATTGCAGTTGGTCACGTCGAACAGGTCGATCAGCTCCTGCCGGGTGAAGATCTCCTGGTCTCCGTGCGACCAGCCCAGGCGGGCGAGGTAGCTCAGCAGCGCCTCGGGCAGGTAGCCGGCATCCTTGTACTGCATGACGTCGGCCGCGCCGGTGCGCTTGGACAGCTTGGCACCCTGCTCGTCCAGGATCATCGGCATGTGGCCGAACTTCGGCACCGGCGCACCGATGCCCAGATACAGGTTGATCTGGCGCGGGGTGTTGTTGATATGGTCATCGCCGCGGATCACCTCGGTGATGCCCATGTCCCAATCGTCCACCACCACGGCGAAGTTGTAGGTCGGGAAGCCATCCGGGCGGAAGATCACCATGTCATCCAGCTCGCTGTTGGCGATTTCGATCGGCCCCTTGATCAGGTCGTCGAACACCACCGTGCCATTGAGCGGATTCTTGAACCGGATCACCCGGTTCGGATCGTCGCGGTAAGGCAGGTTCTGCTCGCGCGCGGCGCCGTTGTAGCGCGGTTTTTCCTGCCTGGCCATGGCAGCCTCGCGCATCGCATCGAGCTCCTCGCGGGTCTCGTAGGCGTAGTAGGCCTTGCCGTCGGCGACCAGCTGCTCGGCCACTTCCCGGTAGCGCTCCACACGCTGGGTCTGGTAGATCGGGCCTTCGTCGTAGCCCAGTCCCAGCCAGTCCATCGCCTCCAGGATCGCATCGATCGCGCCCTGCGTGCTGCGCTCGCGGTCGGTGTCCTCGATGCGCAGCACGAACTCGCCGCCACGGTGACGCGCCTCCAGCCAGCAGTACAGCGCCGTGCGGGCGCCACCAATATGCAGGTAGCCGGTAGGACTGGGGGCAAAGCGGGTACGGCAGGTCATGGGACGCTCGGGGAACGGATATCCCCCGATTTTAGCAAAAGGGGGACGGAGGGGATTAAGTCGTGATTCCCCTCCCCACCCCCGTGCTGCGCCATCTGCGACTTAATTCCCTCCGTCCCCGTTCAGCGGCTTGCGCGGGAAGCGGGCCTCGCGGGTGGCGGCGTTGTAGACGAACGAGGCGACGATCGCGGCCGCCTGTTTCAGGTCCTCCGGCTCGGCGTGGTCCCAGGTATCCAGGTGGCTGTGATGGACGTTGCTGAAATAATCCAGCTTGTCCTGGATGAACTGGAAGCCCGGCAGGCCGACGCGATCGAAGCTGATGTGGTCGGTAGAGCCGGTATTGCGCGTGACTACCGTGGTGGCGCCGACGTCGTTGAAGGGTTTCAGCCAGGCCTCGAACACCGGCATCGCGGCAAGGTTCTCCTGAGCATGGATGCCTCGGAAGCGGCCCGATCCATTGTCCATGTTGAAGTAGACCGAGAATTTCTCGTAGGCGGGCCGCTTGATCAGCGCGCCGCCGGGATCGCGCAGCGAGGCCGGCAGGGCTTTCTGTGCCGCGTCGGTCGGTTCCGGAAACTGGGCGAAGTGACGGGCCACGTATGCCTGGGATCCGATCAGACCCTGCTCTTCACCGCTCCACAAAGCCACCCGGATGGTGCGCTTCGGCTTGGCGCCGACCGCCTTGAGGATGCGCATGGCCTCCATCATCACCGCCACGCCGGCGGCGTTGTCGGCCGCTCCGGTACCGGTATGCCATGAGTCCATGTGCGCGCCCAGCATCACCACTTCGTCGGCCTTGCTGCTGCCCCGGATCTCGGCAAGCGTGTTGTAGCCCGGCTTGTCAGCGTCATCGGTGAAGCGTGCGGCCACATCGATGCGCAGGGTTACCGGATGCTTGGCCTTCAGCGCACGTACCAGCGGGTTAAAGTGCTCGGCGATCATCGCCAGCTCCGGGATGCCGACCGGTTCGCCGGCCTTGCGCGAACCTCCGCCCGCGACGCGGATGATGCCGTTGTCCCACCCGCTGATGCTGATCGCCGCCAATGCGCCTTCTTCCACGAAAAACGTGTTGACCGCCTTGGCCAGCGCCTGCCGCTCGGTGTATTCCTTGATCCGCTTTTCCCGCTCTGCAGCCTCGTCCTTCGGCACGGTGAACGCCTGCAGTCCTTCCAGCGACGTCGCATCGTGGCGGTGCGAGTCCGGCTCGGTGCCGCGCTTGTACTCGCGAGCGTCACCCAGCAACAGGATCCTGCCGCGCAGCTTGCCCTTGTACTGCTCCATGTCGGCCAGCTTCTTGATGTCGACCTGGATCAGCTCGCCCTGCACCGGCCCGTTCGTGCCCGGCGTCCACGCCTTGGGCAGGGCGTGCAGCGGCTGCATGCGCTCGCCGCGCGCGCTGTCGCCCAACATCAGGACGCTGGCGGACGTGAACTCCCAGCCGCGGCCAAAATCTTCGAAGGCTTCGTCATGGACGTTGTCCAGGCCCCACTCGTTGAACCGGCCGCGCGTCCAGGCATTGGCCTGCGCCATCGCCGGTGAGTTGGTCAGGCGCGGCCCGATGCTTTCGGTTAGGTGGCTGAAGGTATCCATGACCTGTGAGCGGTGGAAAGCTTCGTGGCGGATCCTGCTGACCATGTCCAGATCGACGGACTCGGCGCGCTGCGCCAGCACCGGACTGCTCACTACCAGCGCGACCGCCAGCATTCCCCACCTCACCATCATCGTCCCCCGGCCTGCGCCGTCACTGATCAATGCCCGAGTGTAGGCCGGCAGAGCGGCCACCACAGATGCCTAAGGTCACGCCACGACGGCGGCCACGCGGCGCCACGTTCGTCTGGTAGCGCCGGGCCATGTCCGGCGAATCCCGCGACCGCCGCAGCGCCGCGCCCGCCGACCAGGGAGCGGCGCTGCCTGCCCACGCAACGGGCGTGGGTGGCGGCATCCATACGGACCTGATACGGCTCAGGGAGCACTGGATGGGAGGTCGCGTGCCGGAAGTGCAGGCGGTGTTCCCATGCCCAGCGCGTACCAGTCGACGCGGCGGGTCACCCACATCACCAGCGCCAGGATGCCGAACAGCAGCAGCGAGCCCATCAGCAGCGCGTTGTTCTCGGACACCAGCAGCCCGTACAGCGCGCCATACAGCACCGTCAGCATCAGGGCGAAGCCCGCACCGCGCTTCCAATGCCCAAGCACGTTGGCCAGGTACACCGCCTGCAGACCAATGCAGGCCAGGGCGGACACCGCGTAGGCCTGCCAGAAGGCAATGTGCTCGGAGAGGCTGATCAACAGCAGGAAGAAGATCGCCAGTGCCAGGCCGACCATCAGGTACTGCAGCGGATGGATGCGCAGCTGCCGGATCAGCTCGAACAGCAGGAAGCCGACGAAGGTCAGCAGCACGAACAGCACACCGTATTTGGATGCGCGGTCAGCCTGGGTGTACACGTCCACCGGATCGACCAGCGACACTTCCACCGACTGCGCGGAGGAGTCTCCGGCGCGCAGTTGCCGCTGTGCATCCGACGCCAGCGAGGACAACGCCCAGCGGGCTTCGAAGCCCTGCGCATCGACGCGACGCTCGTTGGGCAGGAAAGCGCCCGCGAACGAAGGATGCGGCCAGCTCGACCGCAGCGCGATCTGGTTGTCATCGCCCACCGGCACAACGGCCAGCGAGCGACTGCCATCGACCTGCAGCTCCAGCTGCACCCGCGTGGCGGGCAGCTGGCCACCTGCGGCGTCAGCGAAGCCGCTGACCTCGGCATGCAGGCCGCGACCCAGTTCATCGGCCACGCCCACGCCGGGCTGCAGGCGCAGCGGTGCGCCGTCGACGCGCAGATCCGGAGTTCCGACCAGCCCCCGTACATCGCTCAGGCCCACTGCCAGATAAGGCGTGCCATAGGTGCGTCCCGCCTTGACCGGGTAGTCATCGGCGGCGAATGTCGCGCTGATCTGGCCCTGCCAGCTGTACACCGGCACCTTGAACAGGCCCACCGCGCGCTGGTCCGGCAGCATCCGGCCATCCACGCTCAGCTGGCGCGGCATCTGCAACCAGTGGCCCTGGGTGACCTGCACTTCAGTGCGGGTCTTGCCGGCCTTGTCGACGACCGCGACGGTCTCGCGCTCGGTCCAGGGCACCACGCGCACCGGGCCGACCAGCTGCTGGGTCCCGGCGCGGCTTTCGGCCACCCTACGGAAGGCCTCATCGCGATACTGGCTGCGATCGGTGATGACGCCGCGGATCAGCAGCAGCGGGATCAGAAGCAGCAGGATCAAGCCGCCGACTATGGCGAAACGCAGGAACAGGTGCAGGGATTTCATGGTCCATCCTCGTTGGAGAGGCCTGCAGGATGGACACGCTGTATGTGCGCACGTTGAGCGGGATTTGAAGTGAATGTGAAGTCGGCTGGACTGCATCGGGTGGGTGCCGGCCGCTGGCCATGCCCGCTCACCGGCTCAGGACGGCAACCACAGCGTGGCCACGGTGCCACCGTCCGGGCCGGCAGCCAGGCAGGTCCTCCCCCCATGCAGGCGCGCCACTTCCTGCACGAACGGCAATCCGAGCCCGGAGCTGCGCTTGCCGGTTGCCGGGCGCGCCAGGGAGTAGAACCGCTCGAAGACCCGCTCGCGCGCGAACTCCGGAATGCCGCTGCCGTGGTCGATGACCCGCAGCGCCACGCCGCCGGCTTCCGCGTGCGCGGAGAGAGTGATGCTGCTGCCCACGGGCGAGAAGTCGACCGCGTTGTCGAGCAGGTTGTGCAGCGCCTGACGCAACAGGAAGGCATCGCCCTGCACGTTCGCTGTCGGACCCGGCACGTCCAGCCGCAGCTGCAGGCCCGCGGCTTCGGCACGCAGCCGCGCCGCCGTCAGCACGTCCTGCAGCAGATCGCGCGTCACCAGGGTTTCGCGCTTCTGCAGCCATCCATGCTGTTCCACTTCGGCAAGCGCCAGCAGCTTGTCGATGGTCTCGGTCAGTCGCTGCTGCTGATCGACGATGCTGCGCGCGAAGCGCTCGCGATCCGCCTCCGGCATGGGTTCCTGCAGGAGTTCGGCGGCACCGCGGATCGCCGCCAGCGGACTCTTCATCTCATGGGTAAGCGACTGCACATACTGCTCGACGTAGGCCTTTCCCTCCAGCCGGCGCCGCATGGTTTCCAGTGCGCGCCCGAGATCACCGATTTCATCGCGGCGCGGTCGCGGTGGCGGAACGGGTTCGCCTGCACTGACCGCCTGTGCGTAGCGATTGAGGCGGCGCACGCCGGTCATCAGCCACGCCGTCATCAACAACCCGATCAGCGCCGACAGGCCGATCAGCCACGCCCCGCGCAGCATGATCTGCCGCTGGCTGGCAGCGATGAACGGGTCGATGCTGCGGTTGGGCTGGGACAGCGACAGCACGCCGATCAACGTGCTGCCGTCGTTCGGATCGCGGATCGGCGCAGCGACGTGCATCACCGTCCGGGTCGTGTCGCCCGGCACCTCCGGGCTGGAGCGCGCGCCGTACTCACCCCGCAGGGTACGGTAGACGTCGTTCCAGTGGGAATTGTCCCGCCCCACGTCGCGGCCCAGCGAGTCGTACTGCACGATGCCGCGCGCATCGGTGATGGTGACGCGGTAGTCCAGCGTGCGCTTTGGAAACCGCCACACCATCGCCTTCGGGTCGCGGCGCTGTGCCCGCGCAAGTGCCGCAGTGAAGCCACCCTGGCCCAGGGTCCCGGCTTTCAGTTCGGGCGCGGCCAGTTCGGCCAGTACGTTGGCCGCATCGACCAGGGTGGATTCCATGGCCTGCCGCACGCCCGGCTTCACTTCTTCCACGAACACCCGCATGACGAAGAAGGCAGCCAGGCCCACGATCAGGAAGAAGCCCAGGAACAGTTTCAGGCCCAGGCGCATGCTCAGGTCTCCAGCGCGTAGCCGATGCCGCGGTGGGTGCGGATCGGATCGTCGGTTGCACCGACGCCGCGCAGCTTCGCGCGCAGGGTCTTGATGTGGGTGTCCACGGTGCGGTCGGCACTGTCGGCACTCGCATCCCAGCCACGAGCCATCAGCTGCGCACGGCTGAGGATGGCGCCAGGACGCTGCAGCAGTGCGGCCAGCAGCGCATATTCGTACCGTGTCAGGTCCAGCAGCTGGCCAGCGTAGCGGATGCGATGACCTTGCCGGTCGATGTGGAAGCTGCCCTGCTGCTGCCAACGTGCCTCCTCCACGGCCGGCACCTGGCCGCTGCGCCGCAGTCGGGCACGAACGCGCGCGACCAGCTCGCGGGGCGAAAAGGGCTTGGTCACGTAGTCGTCGGCACCCAGCTCCAGTCCCAGCACCCGGTCCACCTCATCATTGCGCGCGGTGAGGAAGATCACCGGCAGCTGGCCGGCTGGTCCCGGCAGTGCGCGCAGGCGTCGGCAGACTTCGAACCCCCCCAGGTCGGGCAGCCCCACATCCAGCATCACCAGATCGTAGGAGACCTGCTGCAGCTGCTGCAGCGCCTGACCGCCCAGCAGGCAATGGGTAGCGGCGAAGCCTTCGCTGCGCAGCGCATACAGGACCGTCTCGGCGATGGCGGTCTCGTCTTCCACCACCAGGACATGGGCAACTGGCTCGTTCATGGGCGGCAGCATAGCCGCTGCGCCTGCCGACCCGTACACTGCGCCCCATGAACTACCGCCACGCCTTCCATGCCGGCAACCATGCCGATGTCCTCAAGCACATCGTGCAACTGGCCCTGATCGACAGCTTCAAGCGCAAGGACAGCCCGTTCTTCGTGCTGGACACCCACGGTGGCCGCGGCCGCTACCTGCTGGCCAGCGAAGAAAGCCGCAAGACGCTGGAAGCCGAAGATGGCGTGATGAAGCTGATGTCGCAGTCGAAACTGCCGGAAGTGGTCGAGCGCTACCTGAAGGCGGTGCAGGCCGACAATCCGGTCGGGGCGATGATCGCGTATCCGGGCTCGCCGCTGCTGGCCGCCCAGGCCATGCGCGCGCAGGACCGCCTGGCTGCCTGCGAACTGCAGCCCGAAGAAGCAGCCGCGCTGAAGAAGCTGTTCGCCGCTGATGGCCGCGTGGGCGTCTATGAGGGCGATGGCTACGACAAGATCCGCGCACTGGTGCCGCCGAAGGCAAACGGCGCCAAGATCGGCCGCGGCCTGGTGCTGATCGATCCCCCCTACGAAGGCCAGGACGCCGAGTATGTCCGCATCCTCGCTGCCCTGAAGGAAATCCATGAGCGCTGGCCGCAGGCCACCTGCGCCGTCTGGTTCCCGATCAAGCAGCGCCGCACCATCCTGCATTTCCTGCGCAAGGCCACGGCCCTGCCCTACCGCTCGGCGATGACCATCGAACTATTGGTGCGACCGGACGAGTCCCCGCTGCGGCTCAACGGCAGTGGCATGCTCATCCTCAACGCGCCGTTCCAGTTCGACCGCGTGATCGGGCCGGCGCTGCCAGCGTTGAAGCAGCATCTGGGCGAAGCCGGCGCGAGTACCCGCCTGGACTGGCTGAAGACCGCCGAATAAGGCGTCGGCGCGCCCGTACGTGCCGTGAACCTTCCGTTCACGGAACGCGGCCGCCGGGATGCCACAATCGATGGACCACCAAGGAAACTTCCCCGGTATGGCCACTCGCAACCGCATGCCGCCCTGGCACGAGATCTTCAAGGCCCCCAGCGGCCATGAGCTGCTGATCCGTCCGATCCGTCCGGAGGATGGACCGCCGCTGCAGGCAGCCTTCAGTCTGTTCGGCCCGGAAGAAATCCGCGACCGGTTCCTGCAGACGGTGACCGAACTGTCGCCGGAGACCACCCAGCGGCTGACTCATCCCAATCCGAAGACCGAGATCACCCTGGTGGCTGCCGAATCGTTGCCGGCCGGCGAAGCGGTGGTGGGTGCGGTGGCCCGTGCGTCGATCATCCAGGGAACACGCGAAGCGGAATACGCCATCCTGATCAGCCGCTTCCTGATCGGCCAGGGGCTGGGCCGCCAGCTCATGCGCAAACTGGTGAAATGGGCCCGCGGCAAGTACCTGGATCGCCTCTACGGTGATGTCGCCGAAGAAAACGAGCCGATGAAGCAACTTGCCGATTCGCTGGGCTTCAAACCGATACCGCATCCGCAGGGCACGCCGGGCCTGGTGCGCATGGTGCTGGAGCTGGACAGCTGAGATAGCGGTTGCCGCCCATTGGCGGCATCGACCGTTCGCGCCTGCGAAGCCGGCGCAGGCCAGGCGGCCGTTACGTGTGACGACCCGGCCTGCACAGACGGCTCTGGTAGAATCGCCGCCCAATGTCGCGCACTCCTTATCCCGTTCCGCCGCTGCCCCGTCCGGGCCAGCTCCGCGCCTGGTGGCGCGCTCCCAGCTCGGCCACGGCCCTTGCCTGGTACCTGGCCCGTGCGGCGCAGGCACATGACGGCCCGGTGCTGGTGGTGGCCCGCGACAATCACGGCGCGAACCAGATCGAGGCCGATCTTCATACCCTGCTCGGCGATGATCCATCCCTGCCGGTGGTCGCGTTCCCGGATTGGGAGACGCTCCCATACGATCGCTTCAGCCCGCACCCGGACATCATCTCCCAGCGCCTGTCTGCCCTGCACCGCCTGCCCGGCCTGAAACGCGGCCTGGTGGTGGTGCCGGTACACACGCTGATGCAGCAGCTGGCCCCCCGGCAGTACGTGATCGGCGGCAGCTTCGACCTGGAAGTCGGCCAGCGCCTTGACCTTGATGCGGAAAAGCGTCGGCTGGAAAGCGCCGGCTACCGCAACGTGCCGCAGGTGATGGATCCGGGCGATTTCGCTGTTCGTGGCGGGCTGCTCGATGTCTACCCGATGGGGGCCACCGAGCCACTGCGCGTTGAACTGCTGGACGAAGACATCGACACGATCCGGGCCTTCGACCCGGAAACGCAGCGCTCGCTGGAGAAAGTGCAGGCGGTGCACATGCTGCCCGGCCGCGAGGTGCCGATGGACGATGCGAGCATCTCGCGGGTCATGGACGCCCTACGCGAACGCTTCGATGTCGACACGCGCCGCAGCGCCCTCTACCAGGACCTGAAATCCCGCCTGGCACCGGCCGGCATCGAGTACTACCTCCCGTTGTTCTTCGACCAGACCGCCACCCTGTTCGACTATTTCTCCGCCGAGGTCCTGCCGGTCATCGCGCCCGGCGTCGGCGAAGCGGCCGCTGCATTCTGGGCACAGACCGGCCAGCGCTACGAGCAGCGCCGGCACGACGTCGAGCGCCCCCTGCTTCCGCCGGGCCAGCTGTACATGGCACCGGACCTGCTGCGCGAGAAGCTCAACGACCTGCCCCGTGTCGAGGTATGGCCGCCCGAGCATGCACGCATCGAGCAGGCGCATGCGCTGGGCGACGTGCCGCTGCCGCCGTTGCCGGTTGCTGCACGCGATGCTTCGGCCGGCCAGGCGCTGGCCAGCTTTGTCGATCAGTACCCTGGTCGCGTGCTGATTGCCGCCGACTCGGCGGGCCGTCGCGAGGCCCTGCTGGAAGTCCTGCAGGCCGCCTCGCTGCGTCCCCCGGTGGTGGCCGATCTCCCCGCCTTCCTTGACGGCAACGAGCGCTTCGCCATCACCGTGGCGCCGCTGGAAGACGGCTTCGCCCTTGATGAGCCGCGCATCGCGGTACTCACCGAACGCCAGCTGTTCCCCGAACGCGCAGGCAGCCAGCGGCGCACGCGGCGCGCCGGCCGCGAGCCCGAGGCGATCATCCGCGACCTGGGCGAGCTGACCGAAGGCGCTCCGATCGTGCACGAGGACCATGGCGTAGGCCGCTACCGCGGCCTGATCGCGATGGACGTCGGCGGCATGCCCGGCGAGTTCCTCGACATCGAATACGCGAAGGGCGACCGGCTTTACGTGCCGGTTGCCCAGCTGCACCTGATCAGCCGCTACTCGGGTGCTTCGGCGGAAACCGCGCCGCTGCATTCGCTGGGCGGCGAGCAGTGGACCAAGGCGAAGCGCAAAGCGGCCGAGAAGGTCCGCGACGTGGCCGCCGAACTGCTGGAAATCCAGGCGCGTCGACGTGCGCGCGCCGGCCTTGCACTGGACGTCGACCGCGCCATGTACGAGCCCTTCGCTGCGGGCTTCCCGTTCGAGGAAACGCAGGACCAGCTGGCGGCGATCGATGCCACGCTGCGCGACCTGGCCAGCAGCCAACCGATGGACCGGGTGGTCTGCGGTGACGTCGGGTTCGGCAAGACCGAAGTCGCCGTGCGCGCCGCGTTCGCTGCGGCCAGCGCCGGCAAGCAGGTTGCCGTGCTGGTGCCCACCACGCTGCTGGCAGAACAGCACTACCGCAATTTCCGCGACCGCTTCGCCGACTATCCGATGAAGGTGGAAGTGCTGTCGCGCTTCAAATCGACCAAGGAAATCAAGGCCGAGCTGGCCAAGGTGGCCGACGGCACCATCGATGTGATCATCGGCACCCACCGCCTGCTGCAGCCGGACGTGAAGTTCAAGGATCTCGGCCTGGTGGTCGTCGATGAAGAGCAGCGCTTCGGTGTGCGCCAGAAGGAAGCGCTGAAGGCGATGCGCGCCAACGTCCATCTGCTGACCCTGACAGCGACGCCGATCCCACGCACGCTCAACATGGCGATGGCCGGACTGCGCGACCTGTCGATCATCGCCACCCCGCCACCGAACCGGCTGGCGGTGCAGACCTTCATCACCCAGTGGGATGATGCGTTGCTGCGCGAGGCGTTCCAGCGCGAACTCGCGCGCGGTGGCCAGCTTTACTTCCTGCACAACGACGTGGAAAGCATCGGACGCATGCAGCGCCAGCTGTCCGAACTGGTGCCCGAAGCGCGCATCGGCGTGGCCCATGGCCAAATGCCCGAACGCGAGCTGGAACGGGTGATGCTGGAATTCCAGAAGCAGCGCTTCAACGTCCTGCTGTCGACCACGATCATCGAGTCGGGCATCGACATCCCGAACGCCAATACCATCATCATCAACCGTGCCGACCGTTTCGGCCTGGCCCAGCTGCACCAGCTGCGCGGGCGCGTCGGTCGTTCGCACCATCGCGCCTATGCCTACCTGGTGGCACCGGACCGTCGCTCGATTACCCCGGACGCGGAAAAGCGACTGGACGCCATCGCATCGATGGACGAGCTGGGTGCAGGCTTCACCCTGGCCACCCACGATCTGGAAATCCGCGGTGCCGGCGAACTGCTGGGCGAAGACCAGAGTGGGCAGATGGCCGAAGTGGGCTTCAGTCTGTACACCGAACTGCTGGAGCGGGCAGTGCGCAGCATCCGGCTGGGCAAGTTGCCCGACCTGGACGCGGGCGAGGAAGTGCGTGGTGCGGAGGTGGAGCTGCACGTGCCGTCTCTGATTCCGGACGACTACCTGCCGGACGTGCACACTCGCCTGACCCTGTACAAGCGCATTTCCAGTGCGCGCGACAGTGCCGCACTGCGCGAACTCCAGGTGGAGATGATCGATCGCTTCGGGCTGCTGCCGGACCCGGCCAAGCACCTGTTCGCCATCGCCGAGCTGAAACTGCAGGCCAACGAGCTCGGTATCCGCAAGGTGGACCTGGGCGAGAGCGGCGGGCGCATCGTATTCGAGGCCAAGCCGAACATCGACCCCATGTCGGTGATCCAGCTCATCCAGAAGCAGTCGAACCTGTACAGCATGGACGGTCCGGACAAGCTGCGGATCAAGCATCCGCTGCCGATGCCGGAAGACCGCTTCAATGCCGCACGCGCGCTGCTGACGACGTTGGCGCCGGGCTGATCCGGCGCACCGCGGCGCTCGTCGACCATGGGTCGACGCTACCCTGCCGGCCGCCTGGGGTAGCGCCGAGCCGTGCTCGGCAGGCTCCGTGAGCGCCGGCCATGGGTCGGCGCTCACGAGGCAAAAGCACTCAGAACCTGCGGGCGACTACCAGATCACCACCCGCTTGTCGTCCGCGCGGACCATCGGCTGCCCGGCCTTGCACTGGAACGCCGCAGCGAACGCCGGCATGTTCGACGGCGCACCGTTGGCACGGAAGTTCGCCGGTGCATGCGGGTCGGTATTCAGGCGGACGCGCAGCTCGCCATCGGTGAAGTTGCGGCGCCACACCGTAGCCCAGTTCATGAAGAAGCGCTGGTCCTGCGTATAGCCGTCCACCGGCACGTTCTTCGATGGGTCCGCTTTCAGCGCCATTTGCAGCGCATCGTAAGCAACGGTCAAGCCGCCGAGATCACCGATGTTCTCGCCCAGGGTCAGCTTGCCCTTGACCTTCACGCCCGGCACGCCTTCGTAGCCATCGAACTGCGCCACCAGCTGATCGGTGCGCTGGGTGAATGCACTGCGATCGGCGTCGGTCCACCAGTTGTCGAAGTTGCCGTTGGCGGCGAACTGGCTGCCCGAGTCGTCGTAACCGTGCATCATCTCGTGGCCGATCACCGCACCGATGCCGCCGTAGTTCAGTGCCGGATCGGCCTTCGCATCGAAGAAGGGCGGCTGCAGGATCGCCGCCGGGAACACGATCTCGTTCTTGGTCGCGTTGTAGTAGGCATTGACCGTCTGCGGCGTCATGCCCCATTCGGTCTTGTCCACCGGCTTGCCGATCTTGTCCAGCATATGGCGGTAGTTGTACGCGCGTGCCGCCTGCATGTTGCCCAGGAAGCTGTCGCGGGTGGTCTGCAGCCCAGACCAGTCACGCCACTTGTCCGGGTAACCGATCTTCGGGGTGAAACTGGCCCACTTCTCCAGCGCCTTCCTGCGGGTGTCCTCGCCCATCCATTCCAGCTTCTCCAGGCGCGCCTTGAGCGCTTCGGACAGGTTCTCAACCAGGTGCTGCATCTGCTCCTTGGACTCGGCCGGGAACACCGCATCCACGTACAGCTGGCCGAGCGCCTCGCCCATGCCGGTGTTGACCGAATCCAGAACGCGCTTCCAGCGCGGCTGCATTTCCTGCTGGCCACGCAGTGTCTTGCCGTAGAACTCGAAGTTGGCCTTCTCGATGTCGCTGGCCAGGTAGGGCGCCGCATCGTCGAGGGTGTGGAAGCGCAGATAGGCCTGCCAGGTGCTGGCCGGAACGTCGGCCAGCATCGTATCCACTTCGCTGAAGAACTGCGGCTGGGCGAGTGAGAACTTGTCTGCGGCCGGCACCTTCAGCGTGTCGAACAGCGCGGTCCAGCTGAAGTTGGGCGTCAGCTTGTCCGCGTCGGCGGCACTGAGCGGGTTGTAGCGCTTGGCCGGATCCCGCAGCTCGATGCGCGACAGCGACGCATTGGCCAACCGCGTTTCGAACGCCATCACGGCCCTGGCCTGCTCGGCGGCCTGGGCGGCCTCGGTGCCCGACAGGGTCAGCAGCTGGGTGATGTAGGCCACGTAGGCATCGCGGATCTTCGCCTGCGACGGGTCGCTGTAGTAGCCCTTCTCCGGCAGGCCCAGACCGCCCTGGCCGACGTAGGCGATGACGTTGGCCGAATCCTTGTAGTCCGCATTGGCCGACAGCGAGAACAGCACGCCCTGCCCCGCAGCCTGGCGCTCGCGCAGATAGCGGGTGATGGCAGCGGTGTCGTTCAGTCCGGCGATGGCCTCCAGCTGCGACTGCAGCGGCGCCAGGCCAGCCGCATTGATCTTCGCCTCGTCATTGCCGGTCGCCCAGATGTCGGCGATCTTGGCCTCCACCGAACCTGCCTTGGCGTTGCCTGCTGCGGCCTGCTCCACCAGCGCATGCTGCACTTCCAGCGAGCGCTCGCGCAGGATCTCGAAGCTGCCCCAGGTAGTCTGATCGCCGGGCACCGGGTTGGCCTTCAGCCACTTCTGGTTCACGAAGGCGTTGAGATCGGTGCAGGCAGAAATCGTGGTATCCAGATCAGCGCTGTCGAGCGAGATCAACGGCGTCTTGATCAGGGACTGATCGAACGCCGGTTTGGCGCTGCCTGCATCGGTGGCGGCTGGCGCGGTTTCAGTCTTGCCGCACGCAGCGAGCGACGCGGCGATCGCCACGGTCAGGCCCAGCGGGGCCAGGGAGCGGAATTTCATGGAACTCTCCGTCGGGTAATCCCCGAGCGTAGCCCGGACACCCCCCGCAAAAAAGGGGACGGAGGGAATTAATCGGGATTAATTCCCTCCGTCCCCTTTTTTTTCAGCGGGCCTTGCCTTGGTTGGCCACGGCTTCGGCCGCCTTGCGCGCGGCGTCCGGGTCACCCAGGTAGCGGAACGACTGCACCGTCAGATCGTCGTTGAGCTCGAACAGCAGCGGGATGCCGGTCGGGATGTTGAGCTCGAGGATGTCTTCGCGCGATACGTTGTTGAGGTACTTGTACAGCGCGCGAAGCGAGTTGCCGTGTGCGGTCACCAGCACGGTCTTTCCCTCTTTCAGCTGCGGGGCGATGGCGTCGAACCAGTACGGCAGCACGCGGTCCAGCGTGGTCGCCAGCGACTCGGTGCCCGGCAGCGCGTTACGGTCCAGCGTGGCGTAGCGACGATCGTGGATCGGGTGGCCCGGATCTTCCAGGTCCATCGTCGGCGGCGGAATGTCATACGAACGACGCCAGATCTTGACCTGGTCCTCGCCATGCTTCGCCGCCGTTTCCGCCTTGTCCAGGCCTTGCAGCCCACCGTAGTGACGCTCATTCAGGCGCCAGCTCTTGCTCACCGGCAGCCAGTCCTGGTCCATTTCGGCCAGTGCACCCTGCAGTGTGTGGATGGCGCGCTTCAGCACGGAGGTATGCGCTACATCGAACTGCAGGCCCTCTTCGCGCATCAGGCGACCAGCTGCGGCCGCTTCCTGGCGCCCTTTGTCAGTCAGTTCCACATCGACCCACCCGGTGAAGCGGTTGTCCAGGTTCCACTGGCTCTGGCCGTGGCGCAACAGTACGAGTTTACGAGTCACTGCGGGGTCTCCAACGTCGGGAAGGCAGGCGGTTAGTGTAGCGGCGATGGAAGGATGATGCCGCTGCTCCCGCCGCCCCGTACCACTGTCCTCATCAAGCCGGCATCTGCAGCTGTCCTGCCGGTGGCCTCGCGCGGCAGCTGATGCCTGCCAGGAATGCAGCGGCGGTCCCTGCGGCCGCCGACCAGGAGAACGCAAGATCGGCCGGCACGCCCGGGATCGGCAGCACGTGCAGTACGGCCGGTTGAAGCAGCAGGGCCACCACAGGCCCCAGCACCAGTGCAGCGACCGCTGATCCTGCCGAGCCGCGCTGGCGTACCAACGCGAGCAGGAAGACACCGGCAAGGCCGGCATACGCCATGGCGTTGGCGGCCATGGAGAACTCGATCAGCGACGTCGCGTAGATCCGATGCACGTACAGCGCTGCGATCGCAACTCCCGCGATCGCAGAGCCGGTGCAGACGCTGGCCGAAAGATTGCCCACCCCGCTGCCGCCCGCACGCGCCGGCGCGCACGGTCCGCGCATTCCGACCAGCACGGCCGCCATCGCATTGATTCCCGACATCGTGGTGGTGATGGTGGCGGCGAGCAGCCCCAGCAATGCGATGCCACGCACGCCGGGCGGAGCATGCGTGAGAGCAAAGTGCATGGTTACCGCCATGTCGCCCGCGCTCCCGAGTGCGGTCCCGCCCATCAGGTCCGGGCGCGCGTAGACGACGTAAAGCGTAGCGCCCGCTACCAGCATCAGGGTAAAGATGACCAGCATTCCGACTGTGCCGCCCCATGCACTGCGCCGGGCATCCAGCAGGCTTCGGCACGCAATGAGGCGCTGTGCGTTGGCATGATCGAAAGCGATGGCAGCCAGATGCATCAGCGCCAGCCCTGTCACTGCGGACAGCAGCGAGAAGGGGCGGTCCAGCTGCAGGGAAAGATCGAAGACGCGCAGCTTGTCGACGCCACTGGGATCGTGCTGAAGGCCCTCCAGCACCACGGCGAGCGGGCTGTCGATCAGCGTCCACGCACTGCCCAGCAGCACCAGCGCCGCCGCCACGTATACCAGCAGATTGAGCGCATCGAACCACACCACCGCACGCAAGCCACCGCGCAGGACCAGCGCGAGCGAGCCTGCCGCAACAAACGCGATGCATGCCAGCACGGCGGCCTCGGCGTGACCGCCTGTGCTGATGACCGCCAGTGCGACGCCTGCCAGGTAGAGCTTGGTGCCCTCGCTGAGCAGCCGCCCCAGCAGGAACGCGACAGAGGCCGGGCCGACGATCACTGTGCCGAAACGAAGCGCCAGCAGGTCATAGACCGTCCTCACCTGCGACGCCTGGAACCGCGGCAGGAAAATCCAGGTTGCCAGCCAGGTGCCGATCAGCATGCTCAAGCCGAACGTGAGGTAGGTAAAGTCGTGTTTGAACGCATAGTCCGGAATGCCGATGAAGGTCGCCGCAGACTGCATCGTCGCGATGAGTGACATGGCGGCAAGCCAAGCGGGAAGTCGTCGGTCGGCAAGGAAGTAGGTTTCGCCATCCAGCGGCTGCGGCGATCGCAGCAGGCGCAGCGTCAGCGCAACGCCTGACGCATAGACCGCGCAGACAGCGACATCCTGCCAGTGGAGGAGCAACGTCGGCGTTGGCATGGCGGTCGCACTCTGAACCGGGTCAACCGATCCTGCGCAGCTGCCCGCCGTAGTTCAAAGAACCGCACCCCATGAGCCGTGGGGGCGGCGGGCCGTGCCTGCTCTGGCATCCCAGTGGCGGCATCCAGGCTGCCAGCGACGATGAAGCAGGCCGGCGTCCGTTGCGGCCCGGGACGACCAACGGGCCACATCAGTCCGTGGCACGCGGGCCTGATTGCCGGCGCAACCATCAAGGATGCACATGCCCGTGGTGTCCGTGGCCATGCGTTTCCGCGGGTTGCTCCAACGTGCAGGCCGCGCCGCAATGGTCGGCCTCCAGCTGCAGCGTTACGTGGTCAATGCCATGCTGCTCGTGCAGTGCATCGGCCAGGGCACGGCGTACCCGGTCGGCGTCCGCGCCCGCTTCCAGCACCACGTGCGCGCTCATCGCCGGCGTGCTCGACGCCAAGGCCCAGACATGCAGGTCGTGCACATCGTGCACCGCGGCGTGGCCGCACAGTGTCGCCCGCACCCGTTCCAGGGACACGCCCTTGGGCACCCCTTCCAGCAATACATTGATCGCCTCGCGCATCAGCACCCAGGTACGCGGCAGTACCCAGAGTCCAATCAGAACCGCCAGGATCGGATCGATCAGCGTCCAGCCCGTCCAGCGGATCAGCAGCGCGCCAATGATCACTGCGACCGAGCCGAGCATGTCGGCCCAGACCTCCAGATAGGCGCCCTTGACGTTCAGGCTCTCGCCGCTGCCGGCTTTGAGCAGGCGCATGGCGATCAGGTTGATGCAGAGCCCCGCCGCGGCGATCACCAGCATGCCCGTGGAGGCGATGTCCTGCGGCTGGCGGAAACGTGCGACGGCTTCCCACAGGATGTAGGCGGCGACCACGAACAGCATGCCGCCGTTGAACATCGCGCCGAGCGCTTCCAACCGTGCATAGCCGTACGTGCGACGCGCGTCCGGGGGCCGGCGGCTCAACCGCACCGCCACCAGCGCAATCATCAACGCCAGCGTATCGGTGGCCATGTGCGCCGCATCAGACAACAGCGCCAGGCTGTTGGTGACGAAAGCGCCCACCACCTCAGCGACCAGGAAGGCGGCGGTCAGGCCCAACGCCCACCACAACGGCTTTTCATGGTTTATCCGGGTGGGCAGATGGTTGTGGTCGTGGCCCATGGGAATCTCCTCTGCAGAGCCCACAGGCTACGACGTTCCGACCGACGGACACCATCACAGGGGTTATAACATCGCGCCATGTCGCGCACGCTGCGGCAGGCCGGAACATTGCTGCCAGCATTGCAGCAAGCTGCATGGCGCGGCACCTGACGACCGCAGGACACTGCAGGCGAGCCCTCCTGAAAGGACGCCTGCATGCAACCCGACAGAACCATGAAGTGCGCCAGCGCAGATGACGCCCCGGCCCTTCCGACCGGCTGCAGCTTCGACGCACCGGACTGGTACCGGCTGGCCCGGTGCTGGTTTCCGGTCGCACGTTCGTGCGACGTCGATCGCGCCCCCTGTGCCGCACGGCTGCTGGACGAGCCGCTGGTGCTGTACCGCATCGCAGGGAACGTGGTCGTGGCCCGCGACGCCTGCCCCCATCGCGGCGTCCCGTTGAGCATCGGCCATGCGGACGAGGGGGGCATACGTTGCGCTTACCATGGCCTGCTGTTTGGACCGGCGGGCCGCTGCGCGGAGATCCCCAGCCAGCCCGGCCGGCCCGGCCCGGAACGCCTGCAGCTGCACACCTATCCAGCGCTGGAACGTTTTGGCCTGATATGGACCTGCCTGTGGCCCGACGAGGGCGCAGCGCCGGACCTGCCAGACGTGCCGTTGTGGGATGCACCGAGGGTCAACCGGACCGTCTGCCCCGCGCTCCGCGTTGCGTGCTTCGCGGGACGGCAGCTGGAGGGCTTCATCGATGTGGCGCATTTCGCCTGGGTGCATGCAGCGACCTTCGCCGACCCTGCGCAACGAGACGTGCCCGACTACCGGGTAACCGAGCACGAGCGTGGCTTCACCGCGGATTACGTGAGTACGGTAGGCAACTATTCCCGGGCGTCGGGCCTGCATGCACCCACGGGTTTCCAATGGCTTCGCCATTTCGAGGTCCACCTGCCCTTCTGCGCCACCCTGACGATCCATTTTCCGGAAGATGAACGGCGTGTGGTGGGCAACTTCGCCACACCGGCCTCCGCCCTGGAGACCCACCTCTTTGCGCCCATCGTGCAGACCTTCAACCTCGATCAGCCCGCCGAGCAGATTCATGCCTTCAACGCACAGGTGTTCGAAGAAGACCGCCGCCTGGCCGAGACACAGCGCCCCCGCAACCTCCCGCTGGACGTGCGTGCGGAGGCCCATATCCCGGCAGACCGCAGCGCCCTCGCCTATCGACGCGGCCTGTCCAGGCTCCAGTACGGCCGCTTCTTTGAAGACCGGCCGTGAGCCGGCGCCTCAGCTGCCGCGATACGTCGAGTACCCATAGGCACTGAGCAGGAGCGGTACGTGGTAATGCGGCACCGAGCCGTCGACGTTGATCACTACGTCAACCTCCGGATAGAACGTGGGACGCCCGTTTGCCTGGTACCAGCTGCCGGTTTCAAAGACCACGCGGTAATGGCCGTTCCTCAGTGTCTGCCCCTGCGGGTACAGACCCGCCACGCGACCGTCGGCATCGGTCTTCTGACGGCTGACGATCACCCATTCACTGCCCTTCGGTTCCGCCAGCGAAACCTGCATGCCTTCCACGGGAAGCCCCGTCTGCTGGTCCAGCACATGCACGCTCATGGGATTGCGCGGTTCCTGCGCGGATGCGCCCAGTGCGGCGGCAGCGCCAAGAACCAGCGAGGCCGCCCACAGCATTTTCCTGTTCATCATGATGCTCTCCGATGGATGAGCCCGCAGCGTCGTACGCCTCCGCAATTGGCGCCATCGGACGCGTCCGAGTGCTGTCCCGCCACGCCCGTGGGGGCTCCATCGGGTGGATACATGCATGCGTATCCAGCAGGCACGCGATAGGCTTGGCGCTGTTTCCCCTGCAGGCCTCCCCATGAACTTCGGAAGTGACAACCAGTCAGGCGTATCGCCTCGCATCCTCGAAGCCCTGGTTTCAGCCAGCGCCGGCATCGCCGCGCCCTACGGCACCGACCGCTGGACGCGCCAGGCGGAGGACGCCGTCGCGGCCGTGTTCGGCGCGGACGTCACGGTGTTTTTTGTCGCCACCGGTACGGCAGCCAATTGCCTGGCACTAGCGTCCCTGGCCCAGCCATGGAATGCGATCCTCTGCCACGCACAGGCGCATCTGATCAGCGATGAATCAACCGCGCCGGAGTTCTTCACCGGCGGCGCGCGCCTTTTGCCGATCGCGACGGCTACCGGCAAGATCACGCCGGAGGCCCTGCGCGGCACGCTGCAGCGCCTTCCGGACGCGCGGCCACACAGCGTCAGGCCGTCGGCATTGACGCTCACCCAGGCAACAGAAAACGGCCTGGTGTATACAGGCGCCGAACTGCGTGCGCTGACCGCAGTGGCCAGAGAGCATGGTCTGCACGTGCACATGGACGGCGCCCGGTTTGCCAATGCCGTGGCCGCACTGGGCTGCACGCCTGCCGAACTCACGGTCGAGGCCGGCGTTGATGTGCTGTCATTCGGCGCATCCAAGGACGGCGCGCTTGCGGCGGAGGCCGTGGTGTTCTTCAA
>JAZBLM010000025.1:0-31731 GCA_037033225.1 Pseudomonadota bacterium | reverse complement strand
CGGCGCCTGCGCTGCACCTGGCGAGGCCGGCGGCGGGACGACCACCCGGCCCGCGTCTGCGGAGCCTGCGGGCCGGCGCGGATCACGCAGCTCGGTCGGCGGCTGGCCGCCCTTGCCATCGAATACCGCCAGTTCGAGCACCTGGGCCCCACCGGGGCCAAGCACCGTCGCCCGGCGGGGCTCCAGTGCAAGCAGTTGCCAGCCTTCCTGCGCTTCACCGTTCAGGCGCAGCCGCAGCGAATGGTTGCTGTCACCGGACAGGGTCGCCATGCCGAAGCTGCCACTGAGCAGCACACCAGTCAGGCGCAGGGCGCCCACCGCGGATGCTTCCGGACGCCCCCCCAGCCGGAACGGGTGCGGTCGGCGGTCCTCGGCGAACAACGGCCGCCGGGTGATCGCGCTGAAACTGTCTGCAGCGGCCATCGATTCTGCCTTCGTGGCCGGGAGCGTCGGGAGCGTCGGCACCGGCAGGACATCGTCGTCAGCGCCACTGATCCGCCCGCCCACGCCCAGCAGGGTTGCCGCCCATGCACAGGCGGCGGCCAGCGCGATGCCCGACACCACCATGACCCGCGGGCTCAGGCGTTCAGTGTTCATCCGTGCCCTCCACGTCCGGTGGCTCGGATTCGCCTGCCGAAGGCTCGGCTGCCGTCGCGTGCGCAGCGGGCTGATCGCTCTCTGTGGCGCCCACCTCCGCACCCGGCGCCGGCGCGGCCACGCCTTCGCCCGGGGACCGCGAGGCATTCATCGATTCGGGTTGCAGGTAACCCACCAGTTCAAAAGACACATCCAGACCGGTCCCGGTCTCATCGGGGGACTGTTGGAACCGCTGGGCCAGCATGTTCAGGTTCTCGACGAACAGTCGCGGGGTGCCTGTTTCCAGCGCCTGCAGCACGGCCGCGGTTTCATCCACGCCGCAGCGGAGCCGCACCTGCAGCGCCACCCTTGCATAGGCCGACGCGGCGCGGTTGTCCGGCATGGGCGTACGGTTGCTGACAACGCAGCTGCTGTTGCCCGGGCTGGCGGCCAATACGACGTCCTGCACGCGCGATGACAAGGCGGCAGCGGCGGCTTCGGCGGTTTCCTCCGGCAGGAAGCCGGGTCGCAGGCGCAGCGCGTTGGTCACCTCCTGCAGCCGTGCCGAAACCTGGGGGCGCTGGTCGATCTGGACCTGCACCCGGTGCTGGCGCTCCTGCAGCGTCGCGATTTCATCGCCCAGCGCGCGCCAGGGAACCGTAAAGAAAGGATGGATCACCACCAGGTAGACCAGCGACAGGGTTACCAGCAGCAGCAACAGCGCCAGCCAGCGGTCACGGGGTCGGTGCTGCAGGGCCATCGACCGTCTCCTTGCTGTCGGTGACCGGCTGGGCCTGCAGAGGCTGCAGTTCAGCGGTCAGGGTGAAGCGGTCCGGCCCGCCTGCGGTGCCATCGGCCTGCAGCACGCCGGTCAGGTTCACGCGCCGCCACAGCGTCGAGGCCTGCAGCAGCGGAACCAGCTGGTTCGCCTCGCGGCTCAGGCCGATCAGCTGGACCTGCAGGTTGTCCACGCCGATCTTCTCCAGCCAGGTGCCTTCGGGCAGCTTTTCGCTGAGTTCGTTCCAGACCGCCAGCATCGACGGCCGACGCGCATGTTCCTCGTCGAGGAAACGGGCGCCATCGACCAGCGCCTGCAGCCGTGCGCGTTCTTCCGAGACATCGCGCGCATTGCGGGCGCTTTGCTCCACCTGCTGGCGGAGCGTAGCCGCTGCCTCGGCGCGGTTGTGCAGCAGCTGGCCCGCAGCCAGCACCAGCATCACCAGCGTGGACACCCCCAGCAGAATCTCCAGGCGCAGATGCGGATCGCGGCCGACGTGGCGCAGTTCGGGTGGCAGCAGGTTCACCTGCAGCGGCACCCCCTCCCCATCGACCACGTCCAGGCCATTGACGGCCTCGGCCCAGCGGCCGGCGGACTGCTGCCAGTGCTCGAGCCGCGTCCGCGGCAGCACCACCAGCTCGGCATCCAGCTGCCCGCCCGGACGTTCACCGCAGGCACGTACGTCGAAGCTGACCTGTTCGGCGGTGAACGGCGTCTGCCGGTCGATCTCGAAGCGCATCACATCGCGCAGCCGTCCAGACGCAGCGGCTGGCACGCGCAGGCGTCGCCGCAGCACGTCACTGCCGTCCAGCATCCAGCTGCGCGGCAGCTGCTGCAGCCGCGGGGACAACGCGGCGGTCAACGCGACCGGCTCGCAGGGCCACGGCAGGCTGCCCACACGGACCCGTTCGCTGCCGATTTCGCGGTCCAGTTGCAGGGTGTCGCCCTGTTGCCGCAGCAACAGCCGCGCAGGAGCCCAGCCCAGTGCCCATTGCCAGCGCACGGGAAGCCAGTCCAGCAGTGACGCACGCCACCAGCGCAGGAAATGGCGCGCGCGCGGCGCCAGCTGCGACCCCGCTTGCCTGAATCCATCCTGCCATGCGGTCATTTCGCTGCCATTCCCTGCTCCCATTCAAGCACTGTGTAAGCCCGCCCCATGGCCTGGCTCGGCGCGTTGCGCACGATGGCCCTGCTGAGCGCGGTCCGTCCCCGTTCGTCCGTGACCCGGCACTCGATACTATAGGTGCCACTGCCGGTCGCAACAGCCGGTGGTTGCGACGGATCCTGCGGGCGGCTCCAGGACTGCTGCCGCTGCGCGAGCACGAGGGCCGCATCCAGCCCCAGCGCGGTCAGCACCGGCCCGCGCGCCGAGCGTGCGTCAGGACGGGCCTGGCGACCGTGAACCGTCACCATCGGCCGCATCTGCCGGTAAAGCGCAGGCGACATCCCCAGCACGCGCTGCAGCTCGCCAATGGTTTCCATCCGTGCATTGCGCGGACCGTAGGCGAGGCCGGCGGCCGCGTAATCGCCTGCCTCGGCGCCCCCGCCGGGCGGACTCAGGTCATCGGCGTCACGCCAGTCGACGATTGCGCCGGCCAGTTGCGTCGCCTCGCCCTCCGCCACGTCCAGCGCGCGCAGGAAGGCCGCCAGCAGGGCCGCGTCGGCCAGGTTGAGGTTGATCTTGCCGCTCTCGTCCTCGATGCGCAGATCGACCTGCGCTCCGTCGAACCGCCAACGATAAAGGCGCCCATCGGCCTGCCAGGGCGGCCGCTGGGCGTCGGCCCGCAGCCGCGAGAGCGCATACGCGATGCCGGCCCGGCCGATTTCCTCGGCGCGACCGGTATCGTCCTGCACGCGTTGCTGCAGGTGTTCGATCTGCGCCGAAAGCGCGAAGGCGCCGACCAGCGCCGTCAGCAGGGCGATGAGCCACAACACCAGCACCAGCGCTGCACCGCGGGAGCGCCGCAGACCGAATGTCGTCATCGCATGCGCCCCGCTCCCGCACTCTCCACGGCAACGCGCAACTCCGGCCATGCCGGCCCGCGCAGCGGCTGCACCTGAACGGCCACCAGCGAAGGCGGTCGGCGGGTGTCAGGCCAGGTCGTCAGCCAATCGGTCAGTTCCCCGCTCACCGGGTCACGGCCGCGATAGCGCAGCGTCACCTTCTTCAATCCATCGGCCAATGGCTCAGGGGCACGCGCGGGCCTTTCGACGATCTGCACCCCGTTCTGCACCATCACCAGGCCCAGTTGCAGGCGCACACCCCGCCCACTGCGCACGACCTGCAGGTCGTGTACGTACGGACCGCCGCGACCAAGATAGCCCGGCACATCGGCGACGAAGCGCAGGCGCTGCGGCTCGCCGACGAAGTTCAACGGTTCACGCGAAGGATCCAGCGGTTCGATCGGGCTCTGCATTGCCTGGCCAAGCTGGCGTCGCAGCAGGCCCTGCACTGCGCGCATGCGCTCGTTGTCGGCCGCCATCGCTTCACCCCGCTGGCTGATCGTCATCGCCGAGCGCACCGTCACGAAGGCCAGCGACAGCCCTGCCGCCAGCAACGCCGTCGCCAACAGGACTTCGATCAACGTGAACCCCGCGGCTGTCCGGCTCATGGCGCGGCCTCCAGCCCTGCGGGCACCCAGCGCAGCGTGCGCCACTCCAACTTGCCCCCGCGCGGTCGCTCCCAGCTTACCTGCAGGTGCATTTCCAACAGACGTGGACCGCCATCGGTCGCCGCATGCAGGGCCGGCCCACGTGGTTCCGCGTACGGCCGCACCTCCAGCATCCAGCGGTAACGCCCCTGTTCCCAGGCGCCCTGCTGCCGGCCCTCGCGCAGCGGCGCTTCGATCCCCGTCTCCGCGAGCAGCGACTGCGCGTGCAGCACCGCGCGCGTCCTCGCATCGGCCTGGCCGACCTGGCGCGTGGCGCCGGACAGCGTGCCCAGCAGCAGCGTCAGCGCCATCGCCAGCAGCGCGAAGGCGATCAGTACTTCCAGCAGGGTGAAACCGCGCTCGCGGCGCAGGTGAGGCACGCCGGGTGCCCGTCGGCTCATGGGCGGTGCTCCGGACCGGAACGGACTTCGCCCGTCAACCAGCCGACGTCGATGCGCCAGCGCGCATCGCCGCGCTTGAGCACGATCCGTCCTCCGCTGGAACCACCGTCCGGATGGAACTCGATGGCGCCCTGCCCTGGGCTGGACTGCAGCTGCGCGGCGCCTTCGAATTCCATCTGCAGCGATGCCGGCAGTGTCCCGCTGCGTCCGCCCGCGCCTTGCCAGCGCTGATCGCGCGGTACGACCACGAAGCGCTGCGGTATCCCGCGCGCGATGGCCTCGGCGCGCGTGAAGCGCAGTTGGGCCGCCACGTTCTTGCCTGCCGTGCGCAGCTGCGCGCCGGACATGCCGCGCGCGAACATGCCGCCTGTCACCAGCCCGACAAGCGCGATCAGCGCGATCACCAGCAGCATCTCCAGCAGCGACATGCCGCTCGCACCCTGCCTGCCGGTTCTTCCACGCCGCACGTGCAGGTCACTGTTCGTAGCGGATGTCCGCGTCGAAACTGCTGCCGCCGGGCTTGCCATCCTTGCCCAGACTGACCAGGTCATAGTCCTGGCCTTCGCCGGGCGCACGGTAGTCCAGCGGACGGCCCCACGGATCGGCCAGGTCGGAGGCCTTCGCATACGGGCCCATCCAGCCGTTGACGCCACTTGGCGCGGTCACCAGCTCATCCAGCTTGCCCGGGAGCCGATTGGTATCCAGCCGGTAGTTGTCGATCTTGCTGGCGACGGTCTGCACCTGCGCCTTGGCCAGGTTGGCCTTGCCGCGATCGGCGCCGCCCAGTACGCGGCTGGCCACCAGGGTCAGCACCGCGCCGATCAGCACGATCACGATGATGATCTCCAGCAGGCTCATGCCCGCCTGGCGGCGCGCGGAAGTGAAGGGTTTCAATGCTCGGGCTCGCATGGCGCGGGTTCCTTTCCAGTGGAAAAAAGATGCGATCAGCCGATCGCGTTGGTGAGGTCGTACATCGGTACCAGCACGGCGATGATCACCAGTCCGACCACCGAGGCCAGCACCAGCGTGATGACCGGCACCATCGCCGACAACACACGATCGATGCTGCGTGCGGTCTCCTGTTCAAAGGTGTCGGCGGTCTTGAGCAGCATGGTGTCCAGCGCACCGGATTCCTCGCCGACCTGGATCATCTGCAGCGCCAGCCGCGGAAATCGCTTTCCGCGCGACAGCGCAGCCGACAGTCCGTTGCCGTTCTTGACTTCGTCGGCCGCCACGTCGATGTCGGCGGCCAGGGCGCGGTTGCCCAGCACGTTGCGGGCGATGCCCAGCGCGGCCAGCAGCGGCACGCCATTGCGCAGGAGTGTCCCGAGCGTGCGCGCCAGGCGCGCGCTTTCCAGCTTTCCCAGCAGCGGACCGATGCCCTTGCGCTGCAGCAGCCAGCCATCCAGCGCAAGCCGGAAAGCAGGCTGCCGCGCCTTGCGCTCCAGCAGCCATGCCAGCAGGGCGGGCATGACGATGAAGGCCATCCAGCCATCCCGGACCACCAGCCCCACCTGCAGTACGAGCTGGGTGAACCAGGGCAGTTCGACGTCGAGGCTTTCATACATCTGCGCGAACTGCGGCACGACGTAGCCGAGCAGGAACAACAGCGCACCACCGACCACCACCAGCAGGATGGCCGGGTAGATCAGCGCATTGATCACCCTGCCCTGCAGCGCGCGCGTACGTTCGAGGTAATCCGCCAGCCGCTGCAGCGTATCGTGCAGGCTGCCTCCCGCTTCACCCGCGCGCACCATGTTGATGTACAGGCGGGAAAACAGGCCGTGCTGGCGCTCCAGTGCGCTGGACAGCGACGCGCCGCCGCGCACCGCGTCGCGGATGTCGCTGACCACGCGGCGCGAGCGTTCATCCTCGGGCAGGCTGAGCAGGATCGTCAGCGCACGATCCAGCGGCTGCCCGGCACCCAGCAGGGTGGAGAGCTGCTGGGTGAACTGCAGCAGCGCCGCTCCCTGGAAGGGACGCGACCGGAACAGGGCCTGCCAGCGCGACGCGCCCAGGCCTCCCTCGCTGGCCAAGCGGGTCTCCATGGGCAGATGGCCCTGTTCCTGCAGCCGTACGACCAGCTCTGCCGCGCTGCCGGCTTCCATCTGTCCATCGATCAGCTCGCCCTGCGCGTCCAGCGCCCTGTAGCGGAACAACGGCATCCTCAGCTGTCCTCGGTGGTGCGCAGGACTTCTTCCAGCGTGGTCTGGCCCGCCAGTGCCTTCAGCAGGCCGTCCTCGTACATGGTGCGCATGCCGCCATCGCGGGCGATGCGTTCGATCTCGCCCATGCCGTCACGCCGCATCACCGCGCGGCGCAGTTCGTCGTTCATCACCAGGAACTCGACGATGGTGGTGCGTCCGAGGTATCCGGTCGGGGCCAGCGGCGAGGGCCGGGGCCGATAGAGGTACAGCGGCCCTTCCGGCTGCAGCCGGCGCAGGTCGAAGCGTTCGATTTCCTCCGCGGAGGCGAGGTAGCGCTCGGCATGCACAGGTTCCAGGCGGCGGACAAGTCGCTGGGCGAGGATGCCGTTGATGGTGGAGGTCAGCAGGTAGTCCTCCACGCCCATGTCGAGCAGGCGGGTGATGCCGCCGGCGGCGTTGTTGGTGTGCAGGGTGGACAGCACCAGGTGGCCGGTCAGCGCCGACTGGATCGCGATGCGCGCGGTTTCCAGGTCGCGCATTTCGCCGATCATGATGATGTCCGGATCCTGGCGGACGATGCTGCGCAGTGCATTGGCGAAATCCAGCCCGATCTGTGGCTTGGCCTGGATCTGGTTGATGCCTTCGATCTGGTACTCGACCGGATCCTCGACGGTGATGATCTTGACGTCTGCGGTGTTGAGCTGGCTCAACGCGGTGTACAGGGTCGTGGTCTTGCCCGAACCGGTGGGTCCGGTCACCAGCAGGATGCCGTGCGGCTGGTCCAGCACTTTCCGGAAGGACGGCAGGAACTCTTCGGTGAACCCCAGCCGTTCGAAATCGAACACCACCGTCTCGCGGTCCAGCAGGCGCATCACCACGCTTTCGCCGTGCGCGGTCGGCACCGTGCTGACGCGCAGGTCCAGCTCCTTGCCCTGCACGCGCAGCATGATGCGCCCATCCTGCGGCAGGCGGCGTTCGGCGATGTTCAACCGGGCCATGATCTTGATGCGGCTGATCACTGCGGCGGTCAGGTTGGAGGGCGGACTTTCGCCGTCGATCAGCACACCGTCGACGCGGTAGCGCACCTTCAGCCGGGTCTCGAAGGGCTCCACGTGGATGTCCGAGGCGCGCAGTTCCACGGCACGCTGGATGACCAGGTTGACCAGCCGGATGACCGGGGCTTCCGAAGCAAGATCGCGCAGGTGCTCGATGTCGTCCACCGCCGCGCCTTCGCCATCGGCCGTCTCGACGATGGCACCCATCGCGCTGCGGCCCTGGCCGAACCAGCGTTCGATCTGGTCGTCGATTTCCGAGCGCTGGCCGATCCTCGGGTGCACAGGAACACCCATCGCCAGCGCGATGGCGTGGCACGGATACGGGTCGTGTGCGTCGGCCTGCCACAGCAGCAGGCCGTGCTCGTCCAGCGACAGCGGACAGACGTGGAACTGTTTCAGGAAGCGCAGGCTGACCGGCAGCGCGTCCAGCAGTGACGGCGGCGGCGCGTCGGGCAGCTGACGCGCCTCCAGCAACGGCACGCCCAGCACATCGGCACTGACCTGCGCCTGGTCACGCTCGGATACCAGGCCCAGGCGCACCAGCAGCGACAGCAGGCTGCCACCGGATTCGGCCTGCAGGGTGCGCGCCCGCACGAGGTCGGCCTCCTTGACCCGCCCCCGTTCCAGCAGGGCGTCGATCAGGGGCACCTCTACCGGATCGATGCGGGCGGATTCAGCAACGGCGTTCACGGAAAGCCTCTCAAGCAGTCCTCCAGACTGTAGCAGCAAGCCGTCGCCCGCAGCTGTCGGGCGTGGAGAATTTTCGACTGCGTCAAACAAAAAAAAACGACCCGCCAGTTGTACTGGCGGGTCGCGGGTGCTGCTGCAGGCTTACTGGGTGGCGAGCAGGGATACGCCCGAGTAGGCCGCATCACCGGCCAGCTTGACGTAGTAGGTCCCCGCCACCGGTGCCGTGATGCGCACGGTTTCAGCGTTGCCGGCACGGGTGGACTTGGCGGTGTAGGTCACCGTCGAACCGCCCGTGTCCGCGCCGACGTGCAGCGACACGTTGCCCGTGCCGCCGTAGGTGATGAAGCTGACCGGCTTGCCGGCGGTGGCCACGAAACTGAAAATCTTCTCGCTGCCGCTGGCACCGGCATTGCCAGCGATGGCTACCTTGTTGGTCAGCGGTGTCGCATCCGGTGCGCAGTCTTCGGTGCACGGCTCCTGCAGGGCTTCATCGAGCGCTGCCTTGGCATCGACGATGCCGGTGCCGATCGGCGTGGCACCCGGGATGGTGACCGGGAATGCACGCGCGGTCTGCTTGAGCAGGGTTTCCAGTGCCGCCGGGGTCAGCGGGTCACGACCTGCGGCGGTGACTGCGCCCTGCACCATCGCAGCAACCGCAGCCACGTGCGGCGAGGCCATCGAGGTGCCGGCCATGCCCATGTAGCTGTAGGCACCGGAGGTCGGCGTGGTCGCGCCATCGTAGCCGGCCTGCCAGACATAGCCGCCCGGATTGCCGTCCACGCCGCCACCGCCGCCCGGACCGGACAGGTCAACCACCGTGCCGTAGTTGGAGTACGAGGCGATGCCACCGGTGATGCGGTTGGCGCCTACCGCGATGACGTTGTTGCAGCTGGCCGGGCGGAAGTTGGCTGCATTGGACGCCGAGTTGCCTGCGGCCACCACCACGGTGGTGCCACGGGAAACCGCACCGTTGATCGCATCCTGGTAGAGCGCATCGCAGGCGCTGCCGCCGCCCAGGCTCATGTTGATGATCTCAGCCGGGTTGGCGTTGGCCGGCACACCGGCGACGGTACCACCGGAGGCCCAGGTGATCGCATCGGCGATGTCGGACAGGTAGCCACCGCACTTGCCGAGCACGCGCACCGGCAGCACCTTCGCCTTGTAGGCCACGCCGGCCATGCCGACGCCGTTGTTGGTTGATTCGGCGATGGTGCCCGCTACGTGCGTGCCGTGCCAGGAGCTGTCTTCGGCCAGCGAGCCGGCGTAGCACTCGTTGTCGTTCTCGACCCAGTCGCCGTAATCCAGGGCGCCCGGGACCCGCTCGTCGGTCGGACGGCGCGAGGTTTCCGCATCACTGATGAAGTCATAGCCGGCCAGCAGGTTGCCGGAGAAATCCGGATGCTGCGGCAGGATGCCGGTATCCAGTACCGCCACCACCACGCCTTCGCCCTGCGCGACATCCCAGGCTGCCGGCGCATTGATGCCACCGGTAGCGCTGCTCAGGTGCCACTGGTACTGCGCGTAGTACGGATCGTTCGGCACCAGCTGCGGGGTGGCTTCGCGCGGACGCACATCCATGCGCTGCAGCTTGACGTCGGCTTCGGCGTACAGCACCGACGGATCGGCCTTCAGTTCGGCCAGCAGCTTCTGCACATCACCACCGCGCAGGCCGGACTTCAGGCGGATCAGGTCCGCGCCCACGCCGAGGCGACGGGCAACCTGCGGACTGAAGGCGGCGGCACGCGCGCTGGCACTGGCACCGCCGGCGGAAAGCGTGGCGCGGCCGAGGGCGGCGTTGACGACCGCGACCTTGGCGGCGCTGCTGCGCGCGGCGGCGGTGTTCTCACGGTACTTGACGATGATGCCGCGCACGTCCTGCTGCGATGCCGCGGTGGTCTTCTGCGGGGCACTGACCTTGAAACCGGCGGCCTGCGCGCTGCCCGCGCCCACGGTCAGCGCCAGGATGGCAGCGGCGAGTACGTTGGTGCGGAGGTTCTGCTTGTTGATCACGTCGAAATCCTCTTCTGGGTCGATGGTGGTACCAAACCTGCGGCCTTACTCCCTGCAACTACCCCCGGCTGGCCTCGCCAGGGTTGCCGTGACCCGCCCCCTCAGGCTTCACTGGCCAGCGGCGGCCAGGCGGTCGCCGCTGTGTTCTCTGCGCAGGCAGCGATTACCAGCCGAAGCCGGCACCGACGCCCACGGAACTGTCATCACTGCTGAACGCACCGCCGAAGGTGACCGTTGCACGGTCGCTCACGGCGCGCTGGTAACCCAGCGACAACGCCGATTCGCCGCCCTGGAAGCCGACGCCGACGCCGACACGGTTCTGGGTGCGCACGCCGGCCGCACTGGTGGCCATGTTCAGCATCGCCGCACTCATCGCGCCCTGCTGGTCGATGCGGCGGTCCATGTTGCGCAGCTTGCCGTCCACCTCGCCCTTGAACACGTCGATGCTGTCGGCCATGGTCGAGAAGCGCGTGTCGGTGTAGCTGTTCGCGCTGGCGACACCGCTTTCCAGCTGGCCCTTGTTGACCGCGTCGGTGGCCTGTACGCCGGCGGCGACATTGGTGATCTGGCGCTCGTTGCCGACGCTGCCTACCGATACCGAATCGGCACGGTCAGCGACCGAACCCTGTCCCAGCGCAACGGAGTTGTCAGCGGTCGCGGTGGCACCCAGCCCGATGGCGGTAGCCGAGGCCCCACTGGCGACCGCACCGGTGCCGACCGATACCACGTCGCTGGCCGCGGCGGGCACGCCCACCACCGCAGGTGCACTGCCGCTGGCGGCGGGTGAAGGTGCCCCCTGTACTCCGGCGGTGGATGCGAGGCTGGCCGCGTTGCCGCCGGCAACGGTGGCGCCGGTGCGGCCCCCCGCGCTGCGGCTGGTCGCCACGCCCTGACCGAGGTCGGACACCCGGCGGTCCAGCGCACTCAGCGCATCGCCCACGTTGTTGTACGTGGTGCCCTGGATGACGTAGTTGGGCGCAACGAACACACCCTGCAGGCCGACGCTGGCGCCGCCGCCAAGGAAGCTGGCGGCGTCGGACAGCGACTGGAACAGCTGGCCGCCGTTGATCGCCTGGCGACTGTCGGCGGTGATGCTGCCGGCCGCCACATTGTTGATCGTAGTGCCCTCCAGCCCGGACAGGGTGAGCGATGCGCGGCTGGCATCGTCGTAGCCCACCGCAGAAGCCGCGGCGGTTTCCACGGTCCCGATGCGGGTATCGATGTCGCCCACCCGGGTCTCGACGGCGCCGACACGCTGGTTGGTGACGTTGAGCTGCGAGCCGGTGACGGCGTCGGTGCTGCCGGCCAGGATGCGGCCGTCAGCGACGTTGACGATCCGGCGCGTCGCCGGCCCATTGCTGCCGTTGCCGCCGCCGACCGACACCACGTTGGCTTCCAGTGCACGCGAGCCTGCGCCCAGTGCGACCGAATTGGCACCGGACACGCCGGCCGCCGCGCCGATGGCGATGCTGTTGGCACCGTTGCTGGCGAACGCGCCGTTGCCGATGGCGACGCCATTGACGGCGTTGGTGGAAGCGGAGCGACCGACCACCGTGCTGTTCGCACCGCGGGCGGAACTGTCGGCGCCGAGCGCAGTGGCACCACTGGCGCTGGCTACGCTGTTGGCACCCAGCGCGCTGCTGCGGGCGGCACTGGCGGCCGCAGCGGATCCGGCGGCGACGGCGTCCGTGCCGCTGGCACTTGCCACGCCACTGCCACTGGCCTGGAAGTGCCGGCTGGTGGCCTCGGCCGACGCAGCGACATCCCTCAGCTGGCCGACATTGGCGGCATCGGTATCTTCGGTGCCGGCAGCAACCTGGGTGATCTGCCGCTGCACGGTGGCATTGCCGACCGACACCGTGTTGTCACGGGTGGCTTGCGAACCGGTACCCAGCGCCACACTGTTCACGCCACTGGCCGTGGTGTTGGCCCCCAGCGCCGTGGCGTCGGTTGCATCGGCCCATGAATTCCAGCCGATCGCGGTGGTGTAGTCCTCGGTAGACCAGGCGCCGGCACCGAACGCGGCCGCGCCGGTACCACTGGCGCGTGCCGCGATCAGTCCCCCCGCCGCGCCGCCGACGGCCACGCTCTCGGCACCGCTGGCATCGCTGTTGAGGCCGACCGCGACCGACGCGTCACCCGCCGCCGCCGCACCGAAGCCGACCGCGGTGGTGTTCTCACCGGTGGCGGCGGCGGCGTAGCCCAGCGCAGTGGACAGACGCCCGCTGGCGTCGCTGTAGCCGCCATACGCCGCACTGCCATCGGCCGAGGCGACCGAGCGGAAGCCGCTGCTGGTCGACTGCGTACCGCTGGCCTGGGCTTCGGCACCGATCGCGCTGCTGTACGCGCCGCTGGCCTGTGCACCGCTGCCCAGCGCCGAGGCGCCGAGGCCGCTGGCCAGACTGTTGTGGCCAACGGCCGTGCCCTGTTCGGCGATGACCGTCGCGCCACTGCCGAGCGCGGTGGCACCGGCACCGATGGCATTGCTGGCCTCGCCGGCGGCGAGCGCATTGTCGCCTTCCACATAGGCACCGGCATCGCTGTCGGCGCTGCCGGAGGCCTGGAAGTACTTGCTGGTGGTTTCCGCCGTTTCGGCGACCGCGTTGAGCTGGTCCAGGTTCACGGCATCGGTGCCTTCGGTGCCGGCGGCGACGTTGGTGATCTGGCGCTGGCTGTCGGCACTGCCTACCGACACCGTGTCCGCCCGGTCTGCGATCGAGTCGGCACCGAGGGCAACGCTGTTCTCCGCTTCCGATGTAGCTGCGTTGCCCAGCGCCGTGCTGTTGGCACCCGGCGACCAGGCGCCACCGCCGACGGCGGTGGAATAGTTGCCGGATGCCTCGGTGGGCAGCAGGCCGAACAGCGAACCGCCCACGGCGACGGCATTGGTGCCACTGGCAAGGCTGCCCTGGCCGGTGGCCGTGCTGTAGGCACCGCTGGCGACAGAATCCCCACCCAGCGCCACGCTGTTGGAGCCGGTGGCCGCAGCGAAGCTGCCGACCGCAGTGGCGTTGAACGCGGTGGCCGTGGCGTAACCGCCAAGTGCGGTGCTGTAGCCAGCGGTCGCTTCGGCGGCGAAGCCGAAGCTTGCCGCCGTGGTGCCGATGGCCACGGCTTCGCCGCCCACGGCGGTCGCCCCTTCACCCTCGGCGGTGCTGAAGTAGCCCACGGCGACCGACTCGGTCCCCGACGCTTCGGACAGCGCGCCGGTGGCCGTGCTGCCGTCGCCGCTGGCGACACTGGCGGCACCGTAGGCCGCACTCTGCTCTCCCGAGGCCAGGCTTTCGGCACCCGTGGCGGTCGCGTATTCCGCAGTGGCCTGCGCATTGGCGCCGCCTGCGGTCGCATTGTCGGCCGAGGCCAGCGCGTTGTTGCCGGTCGCGGCGGCATTCAGCCCCATCGCGGTGGCGCCACTGCCGAGGGCCAGCGCGCCATTGCCGATCGCATTGCTGGCTTCACCGGCGGCGAGGGCATTGTCCCCTTCGACGTAGGCACCGGCATCGCTTTCGGCACTGCCACTGGCCTTGAAGTACTTGTCGGTGGTGCCGGCCACGGCGGCCACGTCATTGAGCTGGTCCAGGTTCACCGCGTCGGTGCCCTCGGTACCGGCCGCGACGTGGGTGATCTGGCGCTCGTTGCCCGCATCGCCGACCGACACGCTGTAGTCGCGTTCTGCCACGGCCCCCGCGCCCAGCGCGACACTGTTGTTGCCTGCGGCGCTGGCACCGGCGCCGATGGCGATGGCGCTTTCCGCCAGCGATTCGGAATTGGTGCCGATGGCGATGCTGTTGACGGCGTTGCCCAGTGCCTGGAAGCCGATGCCGATGCTGTAGTCGCCGTAGCCGAAGGCGCCGCGGCCCAGCGCGGTGGAGCTGAGCCCATTGGCCCAGCTGTTGTAGCCGACCGACGTGGAGCCGGTGCCGTTGGCCCATGCGGCGGTGCCGAAGGCCGAGGCGTTGTTGGCCGTCGCCCACGCGCCGGCACCGAACGCACTGCTGCCTTCGGCCGTGGCGAAGCTGTAGCCACCCACCGCCGTGCTGTCGTCACTGCTGGCCCAGGCGCTGTCGCCCAGGGCCACGCTGTAGCTGCCGACCGCCCGCGACTGCACGCCTGCGGCCAGGCTGTTGTCACCGGTCGCCTGCGCACCGGTACCGAAAGCGTTGCTGCGCGCACCGGTGGCCAGTGCGGCGTTGCCCACGGCGGTGGAGCCGGCACTGGCGCTCGTGCCGGTCAGCACCGGGTTGCCATCTTCGTCGAAGATCGGCGCGTTGTACTGGTCGTACGCCTGGCCAAGGCCACCCACTGCGACCGCACCGTCGCCGTCGGCGAACGTGTTGCGACCCAACGCGACCGCGTCGTTGCCCATGGCGCTGGCGCCGGCACCCTGTGCCAGCGCGCCATCGCCGATGGCATTGCTGGCCGCGCCTGCGGCAAGCGCACCCTCGCCCTCGGAATACGCGCCTGCGTCGCTGCCTGGCTCCGGCTGTGCGGCGAAGTACTTCGCCCCGCCGGCAGCCGACGCCGCTACGGCATCCAACTGGGCTTTGTTCACCGCGTCGGTGGCCTCGCTGCCCGCAGCGACGTTGGTGATCTGGCGATCATTGCCCTCGCTGCCCACGGCGACAGTATTGGCCCGGACCGCTTCGGAATTGGCACCCAGCGCGACGCTGTTGGCGCCGCGTGCCGTGGCGTAGAAGCCGACCGCGGTGCTCTGCGCGCCGCTGGCCCAGCTCTGCGCGCCCAGCGCGCTGGACTGCGCGCCCGGTGCATAGGCGAAATAGCCCACTGCGGTGGCCTGGTCGCCGGCGGCTTCGGTCAGCGTGCCAGTGGCGGTGCTGTTGTCCCCGCTGGCAATGGCACCGGCGCCCACGGCCGTGGCAGCTTCGCCACTGGCCTGGGTCTGCACGAAGAACCCCAGCCCCGGGATCAGGTCAGCCGGACCGCCGATGGCGGTGCTGCTGGTGCCAGTGGCCACGGTCTGCGTGCCCACGGCCGTGGCGAAATCCCCGCTGGCGGTGGACACCGCGCCGAACGCCGATGACTGCGCGCCGCCTGCATAGGCGCCTACGCCATAGGAGGACGACGCAAAGCCGCTCGCTTCGGCACTGGCACCCACGGCGGTCCCTGCCACGCCCGCGCTGGTGGCGCCGGTATCGACAGGTACGCCGCCACTGGTGATCAATGGGTTGCCGTCTGCATCCACCGCCACCCCGCCTACGGCAACGCTTGCGGCGCCACTGGCCTGCGCGTTGTTGCCGAAGGCTGCGCTGTTCTGCCCTGCGGCCAGTGCGTCGGCACCCACGGCGGTCGCGTTCTGGCCGACGGCGGTCGCGCCACTGCCCAGTGCCGAAGCGCCGTCCGCGAGTGCATTGGAGGCTTCGCCGACGGCGGTCCCATTGCTGCCGGTCACCAGCGCACCGGCGTCGCTGTCGCCGCTGCCGGTGACCTGCACGTATTTCGCCGTACCTTCGGCCGTCCCGGCGACGGCATTGAGCTGGTCCAGGTTCACCGCATCGGTGCCCTCGGTGCCGGCGGCGACGTGGGTGACCTGGCGTTCGCTGCCGACACGGCCGACCGACACGCTGTCGTCGCGGTCAGCGACCGAATCCGCACCCAGCGCAACCGAGTTGGCGCCTTCGGCACTGGAGAAGTAACCCAGCGCGGTGCTCTGCGCTCCGGTGGCGAAGGCCAGCGTGCCGACCGCTGTGCTGTTGTCGCCGCTGGCATTGGCGCCGGCACCGACGGCCGTCGCCGCTTCGCCACTGGCTTCGGTGGAAATGAAGAAGCCCAGGCCCGGGATCAGGTCCGCTGGACCGCCGATCGCCGTGCTGCTGGTCCCGGTGGCGACGGTCTGCGTGCCGATGGCGGTGGAATAGTCGCCCAGTGCATTGGAGACCGCACCGAACGCGGACGACTGCGCGCCTTCGGCGTAGGCACCCACTCCGTATGACGCAGCCGCAAATCCGCTGGCCACCGAGCTTGCGCCGACGGCGGTGCCGCCCACGCCGGCGCTGGTAGCACCGGTGTCCACGGGCACGCCGCCGTTGGTGATCAGCGCGTTGCCGTCCTCGTCCACCGCGATACCGCCGACGGCGACGCTGCCCGGCCCGGCCGCCTGCGCGTTGTTGCCGAGCGCGGCACTGTTCTGGCCGGCTGCCAGCGCGCCAGAGCCGAGCGCGACAGCGTCCTGGCCGACGGCGGTCGCGCCGTTGCCAAGTGCCGTGGCACCGTCTGCCAGTGCATTGGCCGCTTCGCCGATGGCCGTTGCATTGTTGCCAGTCGCCAGCGCACCCGCATCGCTGTCCTCACTGCCGGTGGCCTGGAAGTATTTCGCCGTCGTATCGGCGACATCCGCGACGTCCTGCAGCTGGGCGACGTTTACTGCATCGTTGTCCTCGGTGCCGGCCGCGACGTTGGTGATCTGGCGCGACAGGCCGGAGGCCTGGTTGCCTACCGACACGGTGTCCACGCGGTCTGCGTACGAGCCGGCGCCAAGGGCGACGCTGCCGACTGCAACGGCGGCCGCGTTGGAGCCAAGCGCTGCGCTGTAGTCAGCGGTCGCAATGCTGAATGCACCGACGGCGACCGAGGCTTCGCCACCGCTGCCCGCACCGCGGCCCAGCGACGTGCTGCCGTCGCCCACCGCCAGGGCCCCCGCGCCCACTGCCGTCGCGCCATCGGCCGTTGCTTCGGACAGCGCACCCAGGGCGGTCGCCGCGCCATTGGCGCTCTCCGCGTACGCCGATGCACCCACCGCGGTGTCGCCAAGGCCGAACGCGGCCGCGCTCTGACCGACCGCCACTGCAGCGTCACCGAAGGCGATCGCGTTCTGGCCGAATGCACTGGCACCCAGGCCACCGGCGATGGCCTGCGTGCCGACGGCGGTAGTGGCATTGGCGGTGGCCTGGGCGTTGCTGCCCGCCGCCAGGGCTCCATCGCCGTTGATCACCGACGCATCGCTGTCATCGCCATTGCCGTCAGCCTTGAAATATCGCCGCCCCTCTGCGGCGGTACGCGCGATGGCCTGTGCCTGCGCCTGGCTGGCCGCATCGAGCTGCGCTTTGTTGAC
Organism: Pseudomonadota bacterium; assembly: GCA_037033225.1. Lineage (GTDB taxonomy): Bacteria > Pseudomonadota > Gammaproteobacteria > Xanthomonadales > Xanthomonadaceae > Stenotrophomonas. The sequence continues at coordinate 14,354 of JAZBLM010000025.1, read as the reverse complement.
CGCATCGGTGGCCAGCGTGCCCGCCGCCACGCTGGTGATCTGCCGCTCGCTGCCTGCGGCGCCGACCGCCACCGTATTGGCGCGATTGGCGCGCGAACCCGCGCCCAGCGCCACGCTGTTGCTGGCGCTGGCAGTGCTGCCGCTGCCAATCGCGACGGCGTTGCTGCCGGTGGCTGCCGCGCTGCCGTCGACGACACATTGGTCGACCACGCTGCTGTTGAGCACTACGCAGTTGGCGTTGCCGCCGATCTCGACCGACTGCGCCATGGCCTGCGGCACGACCGATATTCCGAGCAGCATGGCGATGGCCAGTCCCAGCGCGGTGGGCGTGGCGCCGCGCTGGCGCTGATCGATGAGGGTTCCGGGCTGGTCCGACGTGGCCAGTTCCGAGGCCACGACCATCTGTCCGAGGGCTTTGTTCCAGACCTTGCGATAAATCCGATTCATCGATGCGGCTCCTGAGTGGGCTGGTTTTCCGGCAAAGCAACGCCATCGCGGGGCCACATGGCCCAACGTCCCTTTACGGGTAATTCGAGTGATCTGTTTCGATTGCCGGAAGGCGCGGCGGGAACGTACAGCGGTGCGCGCGATCCTGCAGGTACGGCTGGCTGAACACTGTCGTAACGAGCCAACAGTGTTAACGTGAACAAAACGCAACGTCAAGACTTTGACGTAGAAAAAGTTCAGCAGGTGAGCCCGTTCACCTTTTTGCCTGTTCATTTCATGCAGGTGTTAGGGTGGCGTGATGGCTATGTTTTAACCGTCAGCTTTTGCAAGTATCGACAGATAAAGGAAATTCACGCGGGGGAAAAGAAAAACCCGCCGGTTGCCCGACGGGTTTTTCCATACGCCAAGGGATTGACGGCTCAGCGCTGCAGCATGCTCATGCGCACCATACGCGTGCGTTGCGGAACATCCGCAGCCATGGCGAGTCTGCCCGCCAGTCGGCCGGCGCCCAGCTCAGGTTGAGGGCGCGCACGGTCCGCTCCGGGTGCGGCATCATGATGGTCACCCGACCGTCGGTGCTGGTCAGGCCGGTGATTCCCTCCGGCGAACCATTCGGATTCAGCGGGTAGGTGCCGGCCACGCTGCCGTCGCCGTCGATGAAGCGCAGGGCAACCCGTGCCGCCGCCTGGTCGACCGCATTGTCGAACACCGCGCGTCCCTCACCGTGCGCGACCGCTACCGGCAGGCGCGAGCCGGCCATGCCGCGGAGCAGGATCGACGGCGATTCCACCACCTCCAGCAACGATGTACGTGCTTCGAACTGCTCGCTGGCATTGCGCCGGAACTGTGGCCAGTGACCGGCACCCGGGATGATTGCCTTGAGTTGGCTGATCATCTGGCAACCGTTGCACACGCCCAGCGAGAAGCTGTCCTCGCGTTCGAAGAACGCCGCGAAGGCATCACGCAGCGCGCTGCGCTCCAGGATCGACGTGGCCCAGCCCCGGCCGGCGCCCAGCACGTCGCCGTAGCTGAAGCCGCCGCAGGCAGCCAGGCCGCGGAAATCCTGCAGCCGCACGCGGCCGTCGATCAGGTCGCTCATGTGCACGTCGAAGGCATCGAAGCCGGCACGATCGAAGGCGTTGGCCATCTCGATCTGCCCGTTGACGCCCTGTTCGCGCAGGATCGCGATCTTCGGCCGCGCTCCCGTGGCGATGAACGGCGCCGCCACGTCCTCGTCCACCGCGAAGCCCAGCCTGGGCTTCAGGCCCGGTGCGTTGAATGCCCGAGCCTGCGCGCGCTCCTGGTCGGCTGCCTGCGGATTGTCACGCAGCGCCTGCATGGCATGGGTGACCGACCACCACGCATCGAACAGGACGTCCCAGCGCCACTCGACCACGTTCTCGCCGTGCAAGGACACGCGCACCACCGGAGCGGTCGTCGGCCGTGCGATGCGTTGCGCACATTCGGTCAGGGCATGGCGCTCGACCAGATCGGCGAACGCCGCCCGGTCTTCGCGGGCGACCTGCACCACCGCACCCAGCTCTTCGTTGAACAGGCTGCGGAACGGGTCATCCCCCCACGCGTCGAGCAGGATGTCCAGGCCCATCCGCGAAGCGAAGGCCATCTCGCACAGGGCAGCGAACGCGCCACCATCGCTGCGGTCGTGGTACGCCAACAGCAGTCCGTCGCGGCGGGCGTCGCGGATCAGTTCGAAGAAGGCGCGCAGGCGCTGCGGATCGTCCAGGTCCGGGGCGGTTCCACCGAAGGCCGGCAGGCCGCCGTGGTCGGCATGCACCTGGGCCAGGATCGAGCCGCCCATCCGCTGCTTGCCGGCACCCAGCCCGATCAGCCACAGCTCGCTGTCACCATCGCGCTGCAGCAGCGGGGTCAGCTGCTGCCGTGCATCCAGTACCGGCGCGAAGGCGGTGATCACCAGCGATACCGGCGATACGCTCTTGTGCGCCTGGCCGCCATCGTTCCACTGTGCCTGCATGGACAGCGAGTCCTTGCCGACCGGGATGCTGATGTCCAGCTGTGGGCACAACTGCATGCCCACCGCCTTCACCGCGTCATACAGCAGCGCGTCCTCGCCCTCGTGGCCCGCCGCTGCCATCCAGTTGGCGGACAGCTTGACCTGGTCCAGCGCATCCACCGGCGCCGCGCAGAGGTTGGTGAGCGCCTCGCCCACCGCCATGCGGGCCGACGCAGCGGCATCCAGCAAGGCCAGTGGCGTGCGCTCGCCCAGCGACATCGCTTCCCCGGACACCCCATCGAATCCGGCCAGGGTGATCGCCACATCGGCCACCGGTACCTGCCAGGGGCCGATCATCTGTTCGCGTGCGGTCAGGCCGCCGACGCTGCGGTCGCCGATGGTGACCAGGAAGTTCTTCGACGCCACCGTCGGATGGGCCAGCACGCGCAGCCCCGCCTCGTGCAGGTCCAGTCCGCCGGTCTTCAACACCGGCCAGCGCGGCGCCGGGGGATGTCGCGCATCGCGGTGCATCTTCGGCGCCTTTCCGAACAGCACATCCATCGGCAGGTCGATCGGGGCATCAGCCGGCGTGTGGCCCGGAACGGCGCCGTAGGCCGCCACCAGGTGCTGCTCGGCCGTCGCCACGCCAACCGCGGCGAACGGGCAACGTTCGCGGGCACACAGCGCGGCGAACTCGGCCAGACGCGCCTGGGCGACACCCAGCACATAGCGTTCCTGCGATTCGTTGCACCACAGCTGCATCGGCGACAGCGAGGGATCATCGGCGGGCACCTTGCCCAGGTCGATCACACCGCCCACGCCGGAGTCATGCAGCAGCTCCGGAATGGCGTTGGACAGGCCGCCGGCGCCGACGTCATGGAAGAACTTGATCGGATTGTCCGCCCCCATCGCAACGCAGCGGTCGATCACCTCCTGGCAGCGACGCTCCATTTCGGGGTTGTCGCGCTGCACGCTGGCAAAGTCCAGGTCTTCGGCGCTCTCGCCGGAGGCGACCGAAGAGGCGGCGCCGCCGCCCAGACCGATCAGCATGGCCGGTCCACCCAGCACGATCACCGCGTCGCCGGCCTGCAGCGGAATCTTGTCGACCTGCACACGATCAATCGCACCCAGTCCACCGGCCAGCATGATCGGCTTGTCATAGGCGCGAGTGATGCCGTCTTCGGCCAGTTCGAAGGTGCGGAAATAGCCAAGCAGGTTCGGGCGGCCGAATTCGTTGTTGAACGCGGCGCCACCGAGCGGGCCCTCCAGCATGATGTCCAGCGCCGGTGCCATGCGCGGGTTCAGCGCACGCGGCGCCTCCCACGGCTGCGGCAGGGTCGGGATGCGCAGGTGGGACACCGAGAAGCCGGTCAGGCCGGCCTTGGGCTTGCCACCACGCCCGGTCGCGCCTTCATCACGGATTTCACCGCCCGCCCCCGTGGCTGCGCCCGGGAACGGTGCGATCGCCGTGGGATGGTTGTGCGTTTCCACCTTGATCTGGAACGCGCTGGGTACCACCGCTTCGCTGCGGTAGTGGCCGCTTGTCGGGTCGGGCCGGTAGCGCGCAGCCGGATACCCCTCGATCACCGCCGCATTGTCGCTGTAGGCACTGAGCGTGTTCTGCGGCGTCTGCTGGTGCGTGTTCTTGATCATCCGGAACAGCGAGCGGTCCTGCTCCTGGCCATCGAGGGTCCAGCTGGCATTGAATATCTTGTGCCGGCAGTGCTCGGAGTTCGCCTGCGCGAACATCATCAGTTCCACGTCCGACGGCAGCCGCCCGAGCTGGCCGAAGCGTTCGCGCAGGTAGTCGATCTCGTCCTGCGCCATCGCCAGGCCCAGGCGCTGGTTGGCACCTTCAAGGTCGTCCAGCGCTACCCGCTCCAGCGCACCACGGGCCGGCGAGGCGAACATCGCGTCAGCCTGCGCAACGCGCTCCAGCACCGACTGGGTCATCGGGTCGTGCAGCGCTGTCACCAGCGCCTGCTGCGCAGCCACGTCCGTCGGCCAGCCGAGCAGATCGATGCGCAGGCCGCGCTCGACCCGGCTGACCCGCTGGCCCGCACCGCGCACCAGTTCGGTCGCCTTGCTGGACCAGGGCGACAGCGTGCCCAGTCGCGGCACCACGAAACGCTGCTGCGCATCGGCGGCGACGGGTTCGGCCTGTCCGTGCGCTTCGAGGATCCGGCACAAGGTGTCGGTATCGACCGGCGACTGGCCCTCGGGCTGCACGAAGTAGACATGCCAGGCCCCGGCGATACGGACATCGGCGGCAATGGACTGCAGGCGGGATTCAAGACGTTCGCGGCGGAACGCCGACAGGGCGGGCGCGCCCTCGAGGACCATCATGTCCGGGGAACCGTAGTTGGGAAACGGGCCCGCTATTGTACCGGAAGCGACGCCTGGGTCCTGAGCGTCCGCGAGCGCGGTTCCTCCGCCCTGGCTTGGCATGGCCGATACGAGGTCGCCGTGGGTCGCGACAGGCCAGGGTAGCAATGCGGCCGTGCAAGCACGTGGCAGGCGGGCGCGCCGCTGCCGCCGTAGCGCCATGCCCGGCGCCTGGCGACCACCGCACGGCGGCGCGCATCACCCCGATGCGCTCGATCTGGTGGCCCGCTGGCGCCTCGCGTAGCAGCCTGAACGCCACTCACTGCGAGCGTCATGCCATGTCTCCGAATATCCAGTCGATACCCACTCCTTCTGTTTCCCTGCCGCAGCCGAAGGCACCGCCGGTGGTCGTGGCGATGCACCCCAAACACGGCGCCATGCAGCTCCAGCGGATCGGCAATGCCGCGATTGCCCCGTCCCGGTCCGCGGTCGTGCTTGCGTCGCCGCCGGGCACGCTGTTGTCCACATTGACCGTGCTGCCCCATCTCCGGCTCGGCCTGGCCCAGATGACCGCGCGGGGTCGTGGCTGCGACACATCGCAGGGAGGCAGTGACCCGCGTTCCCGCGCGCCCTTTACCAGCATGGACGACTTCTACAGGCGCTTGGGCGCTGTGAGGACAGCAGTGGGCTGGAACCAGTGGAAAGCCCCCTCGGCGCACCTGTCGCCGCCCTCGCCCACGCCTTCGTCGGGCGCCAGCGCCCCAGTCGTTTCCCCCGCCACGACGGAGATTCTGGAGCCTGCGTCCGCCGCCCGCTCCTTCGTGCCGCCGCCTGCAGCGCCGGCATCAGCCGCCCGCGCAGACCTGTCACCGCCCCGGACCAGCACGCCCGTCACTGCTGGAACCCAGCACCTCGATGCAGCGTTCAGTCGGATCAAGAGTGCACGTCGTTTCTGGCGGGCGCTGGATGCACAGGCCGCTCGGCCCCCGCACTCCGTGCCGGTGCCGCGCTGCGCCGCCTCTTCGCCGGTCATGCGCCCCTCGCCTGTGCCGGCGCCCGCACCCCAGCGGACCGACGCTTACAGCGCGTTGCCCGCACGGTCTGCGTGCGTCCCGCCGGCAGACACCGCACTGGCGCAGCCGGAACCTGAGCCGCAGCCGCAACTGCAGCCGGCACTGATGCCCATGCCCTCGCCTGAGCTGCTGCAGGCGATGAAAGACAGTCACCGCGTTTCCCCGGACATGATGCGTCTGGAAGACCTGATCCGTGGTCGCACGCCCAAGCCGACGGCCGCGATGCCACACCCATGGCACCACTATCCGACGCGACCACAGAGAAGCGAGCTGCATCCGTTCGGGATCTACCAGGCACTCCATCGCCTGCGAGGCTGAGCTGGGCCGAACCCGGTGCCCGGGCGGCACCGGGTTCCCCCGCAAGGCCGGCCCGTTCGCGGTGCGTCGATACCCTGCGCGAATTCTTGCGGCAACACGACGCCCCCGATCCCAGGCTGGGCTACCGTTCCCTCTGGAGACCGCAGCATGACTGGCATCACCCCGACCCTGTCGCTGACACCCGCCCTGGTTCCACGCCTCTGTGCCGTCCTGCAGAAGAGCCAGGGACCATGGCAGCTGTCGCGCATCGGCAACACCGGCACACCGCCGCGCCAGCGCCAACGGCTGCAGAACTACACCGCCCTCACGCAGGGCGTCGTCGCTCGCCTGACCGCGTCCATGCCCAGCACGCAACCGGCTCCAGTGGCAGGACAGCGCAGGCTGTGTCCCTTTACCGCGTTGCCCTTGGGCACCAACGGGCGGTTCAGCGCGGCGGATTCGGCTGCCTACATCGGACGCCAGCCGCGTCGGCCGCAGTCCCTCAGCACGCCGGAGAACGTCGGAAAGGGGGCGGGCGCCGCCCGTCCGGCCGCTGTGCCCGGCATGCCGCCGCGCATCGTGCAGTCCGCTGGCACCTCCACAGGGGCAGCTACCACAGGGAGCGGAGCAGGAAATGCTGCTACTGCCGCCCGTATCGCAGCGCCTGCGAAAGCGCAGCCCATCGACCCATCAATCAGCTCCGAAGTCGCCAACATCTTTCCGCACATTGCCAGCGTCAGGAACATGTGGCGGTCCGGCATGTTCGTCGAAGCCCCGCGTCCGCTGCTTTCTTCGCTTGCTGCTACGCAGCGGATCCAGGCCGAAATAGCAGCGGCACGCAACGCTTTCATCTGAAGGACAGCGTGGCAACGGTGCAGGGACGCATCCGCCTGCCAGCGCCTGCGCCCTGGTTTGCCCGCGCGGCCGGTTCAGAGTGGCGCAGCGCCATTGCGGCGGATGGTGCCATCGCCCCGAACTGGGCGCTGGCGCACGTTTCCGCGCGGCATTAGATGACAACGTTGTCCTCGCTGGCCTGACGGTGTCGGGATCGGCACTGTCCGCCCCATCGCGCCCTCCCAACCCGCGCGTCCGGACCCGCGTCACGTGCGGCGACCTCCTGTCCCGTACGACAACGGATCGATCGGAGACATGCCATGTACCAACCGAGTGCACGCAGTCTGGACTCTTCCTGTTCCCTCCTCCGCCGACGGCCGGTCGGCTGGCTTCTCGCCCTGGCTGGCACCGGACTGCTTCCCGGTCTGGCGCAGGCCGCCAACTGCACCGGCGTCGGGCAGTGGGACCAGGCGAAGATCTACCGCGCCGGCGATACCCTGCAGAAGGGCGGCACGCTGTATCGGGCGCTGCAGGACATCTGGAATGCGCCCCCTGATCATCCGGCCGGCGCGCCGTACTACACCAACCTGGGCACCTGCGATGGCACGGGCAGCAACCAGCCGCCGACCGTCAGTCTGACCTCACCGTCCAATGGCGCGAGCGTTGCGGCTGGCAGCACGGTCACCGTCAACGCCGCGGCAAACGATGTCGACGGCAGCATCAGCAAGGTCGAATTCTTCCGCGGCGGCACCTCGCTGGGCGTGGATACCAGTGCGCCGTACAGCGCCAGCTGGGCCAACGCCAGCGCAGGCACCCACACCCTGCGCGCGGTCGCCACCGACAACGGCAATGCCAGCACCAGTACCGCAACGATCACCATCACGGTGAATGCCGCCAGTGGCGACACCACGGCACCCAGCGTGCCCGGCGGGCTGGCCGTCGGCACGCGCACCGCCACCAGCATCGCGCTCAGCTGGAACGCCTCCACCGACACCGGCGGCAGTGGCGTGGCCGGTTACGACGTCTACCGCAACGGCAGCCTGGTCGGCTCGCCGGCCGGCCGCAGCTACGTCGACGGCGGCCTGTCTCCTTCGACCAGTTACAGCTACCGGATCCGGGCGCGCGACAATGCCGGCAACGCATCGGCGCAGGGCAGCACGGTCAGTGCCAGTACGCTGGCCGGCAGCGGCGGTGCAGGCAAGCGGGTCATCGGCTATTTCACCCAGTGGGGCATCTATGGTCGCAACTACCGGGTCAAGAACATCGACACCAGTGGTTCAGCCGCGGGGTTGACCCATATCAACTATGCCTTCGGCAACGTGCGCAACAACCGCTGCGAAGTCGGCGTGACCCAGCCGTCCGATCCGAACAGCGGGGCCGGCGGCGATGCATTCGCCGATTACAGCAAGGCGTTCAATGCCACCGAAAGCGTGAGCGGCACTGCCGACACCTGGGACCAGCCGCTGCGCGGCAACTGGAACCAGCTCAAGCAGCTCAAGGCCAAGCATCCCGGGCTGAAGGCGCTGATCTCGCTCGGCGGCTGGACCTGGTCGCGCGGCTTCTCCAGCGCGGCGCGGCCGGAGAACCGCCAGGCCTTCGTGTCGTCCTGCATCGACGCCTATATCCGCGGCAACCTGCCGGTCACCGATGGCGCCGGTGGCGCGGGCGCGGCACTGGGTGTGTTCGATGGCATCGACATCGACTGGGAATACCCGGTGGCCTGCGGCATTGCATGCGGCACGCCGGAGGACAACGCCAACTTCACCGCGCTGCTGGCCGAGTTCCGCCGCCAGCTGGATGCGGTGCGGCCCGGCCTGCTGCTGACCGTGGCGGTGGGCGCGGGCGTGGACAAGATCCGCGTCACCAACCCCGCCGCCTACCATCCGTACCTGGATTTCATCAACGTGATGACCTACGACTTCCATGGCGGATGGGATCCACGCACCAACCACCACTCGGCCCTGTTCGATTCCCCGGCCGATCCCTCCACCGGCGACCAGCTGCTCTACAACAGCAATGACGCGATCGAGGCGTTCATCTCGCGGGGCGTCCCGGCATCCAAGCTCAACCTGGGCATCGGTTTCTACGGACGCGGCTGGAGTGGCGTCGCCGGCGGCAACAACGGCATGTACCAGACGGCGGGAGGCGCAGCGCCGGGCACTTACGAGGCGGGTATCGAGGACTGGAAAGTGCTCAAGACGCTGGGCTGGCCCAGCTACAGCGACGCCACTGCGGGGGCGACGTGGATCTACAACGGCAGCACATTGTGGAGCTTCGACACACCGGCCATGGTCACGCAGAAAATGGGCTACGTGAAAGCACAGGGGCTCGGCGGCGCGTTCTTCTGGGAGTTCAGCGGTGACGACGCACAGGGAACCCTGGCGCGCAGTGTCAGTGATGGCCTGAAGTAATCATCAGGCAGCTCCCCGGCACAACGCCGGGGAGCCTTGCCGGCATCAGCGTGCCTGGCGGTCCAGCGCGGCCTTCAACTGCGCCGGCGGCAGGTAGCCACCCAGCTGGGTGCCATCAGCGGCGAAGATCGCCGGCGTGCCGTTGACGCCAAGCTGCTGTCCCAGCGCGTACTGCATGGCCACCGGGTTGGTGCAGTTCTTTGCCGGCACCGGGCTGCCCTGCTTGGCGGCGGTCAGCGCCTTGCGACGGTCGCTGGCACACCAGACCGAAATCATGTCGGTGTAATCCTTGCTGCCCAGGCCCATGCGCGGGAAGGCGAGGTATTCGACGGTGATCCCGTTCCGGTTGAGTTCGGCGATGTCCTGGTGCAGCTTGCGGCAGTAACCACACTCGATGTCGGTGAAGACGCTGATCGTGTGCTTCGCATTGGGCGCAGCGAAGACGATGCGGTCACCATGGTTGGCCTTCTCCAGCAACCCGCGGCGATACGCCAGCAGGCCTTCGCTGTTGACCAGTGCCTTGGCATGGATGTCGTACGGCTGCGACTGCATCAGGTACCTGCCGTCATCGGATACGTACAGCACCTGGCCGGAAACGACGACTTCGCGGAAGCCGGGGAACGGCGCTGCCCCGATGTAGTCCGGCTTGAAGTTGGGATCCAGCTGCTGCAGCGCCGCGCGGACCTTCTGCTCCGAACCACCGGCGGCGGGGGCTGCCGCCGCTGTGCCGGCGGCCTTCGCAGCAGGTGCGGCGGGCTGCGCGCACGCGGTGAGGCTGGACATGCCCAGCAGCGCGGCAAAAAAGACTCGGTACATGGAGGGACCACGGCGTCGAAAGGAAACGCGATTCTCGCACAGCGCTCCCGGGCAGGCGCGTCACGGTCACACGCACCCGACGCATCCCAGTCGCGGTGGCTTGATCGATTGATGAAAGCGATCGAGCCAGTGAAAGGGCAAGCTTCTGCTTGCACGAAGCACGTCGGAGGCCCCCATGCAGATCATCAACCAGCTCGGACTGATGCTCCGGGCCAACGTACTCAACCAGTTGTCGGCGAAGGTGAAACTGGCGAGCCGGCATCATTCGCCGGCCCGTTTCACCGCCGCATTGACCGGCATCGACAACCGCGAACGTGATCTGGCCAACCGGTTCCGCACAGGTCGATTGAGCGTGGAGCAACTGCAGCGCCAGGCCACCCGCCTGGCGCTGCAGGATGTGACGCTGTATTCGGTGCGACCCGCCAACGGGGGGGCGCCCAAACCAGCAAGGCTGCAGCCGGTCGAAAACGCGCGCGCGTTCCACGCGGTCCTGCGCCGTGCTTACCGCGAGGCCGATCCGAGCCAGAAACGGGCGCTGTACCCGCTGGTCACGCGCGACAGCCTGCGCGACCAGGCGCGGCGCATGCTGGCTGATGCCTTCTGGCAGGGCCACCTTTCCGCGCCTGAAGACCTGAAGGTCCAGTTGCGCACGCTTGCACGGATGGAAGCAGCAGAACAGGACACCCTCCAGGTTCGTCTCCCCGCACTGCAACGGCAGGGTGTGAAGGAGATCGTCGACTTCATTGCCGCCCGCCAACCGGAGGGGCCCGATGAAGCCTCGGCACCTCTGCGCCGCCGATTGCAGCAGGTAGCGGCGGAGCTGGGGCTTGCCATCGAACCTGCCCTCGGCAGCCACACGCGCGCGACGACGCCTGACGCTGCGGTTCCGCAGTGGGCCGGCCCGCTTCCCAGCCTGGTGACGCTGGCCGATGCCTTCTGGCGCGGCGACAGCCGCCTGCACGACTACGGCACCCTCAGCAACACCGTGAACGGCATCGTCTCGCAGTGGCTGGAGGGCGAGCCCAGTGACCACACCCTGCCGGAAAAGCGCTGTCGGCGCACCTTCGAGGTACTGGAATACATCCGGCAGCACGCGCCCCGGGCTACGCTGCCGGGCGCGACCGCAGTGTCGGCGCTCCTGGAACGGCATGCAGGCCGGATCGAGCAGCAGGCCGTCGACCAGCTCATCGCCGCAGGTGGAACCCTTCCGCCACCGCCCAATGACACCGGATCGGGCGGCTCCAGCGAGGCGTAAGCCCCTAGCCGCGCGGGTGGTGCATGGCGTGCAGCTTCTGCAGATGCTCGCGCGCGACCAGCGTGTAGATCTGCGTCGTGGACAGCGAGCTGTGGCCGAGCAGCATCTGCAGCGCCCGCAGGTCTGCGCCGCGGTTCAGCAGGTGGGTGGCGAAACTGTGCCGCAGGCCATGTGGACTGATACGCGCCGTGTCGATGCCCGCGACCGCAGCGTAGCGCTTGACCAGATGCCAGAACGCCTGGCGGCTGAGGGGGCGCAGGCTGGGTTCGATGAACAGCGGCACCTGGCCACTGGTATCGGCGGGCACGCTGCGCTTGTTTGCCAGCTGCGGTCGCGAATGCTGCAGATAGCGCTCCAGCCAATGCTGCGACTCTTCGCCCAGCGGCACCAAGCGCTCCTTGCTGCCCTTGCCGGTGACCCGCAGCACGCCCTGCCGCAGGTTCAACGCGGTGGCGGGCAGGCCCACCAGTTCGCTCACGCGCAGGCCGGCGGCGTACATCAATTCCAGCATCGCGCGATCGCGCAGACCCAAGGGGTCGTCATGGTCCGGCGCCGCGAGCAGGGCATCGATCTGGCTTTCGGCCAGCGCCTTGGGCAGCAGACGCGGCAGTCTCGGCGGCTCCAGCAGTGCCGTGGGATCGTCGGAACGTGCACCGCGGCGCACACTGTCGGCGAAGAAGGCCCGCAGGGCGGAGAGCAGGCGCGCGTTGCTGCGCGGCGACCAGCCATGCCGCGTGCGCCACGCCAGGTAGTCGAACAGGCCGGCACGGTCCACGCCCATCAGTCCGCCGGCCTTGCCGGTGCGCCAGCGTGCCAGCCCCTCCAGATCGCGCCGGTAGCTGTCCACGCTGGCCCGGGCCAGCCCCTGCTCTGCCCAGGCCGCATCCAGGAAGCGGGTGATGGCACTGCCATCGGCGGCGTCGAGTTCGGGCAGGGCCTGCACCAGCTGGCGGCGCTCTGCAGGCGTGGAGGCAAAGGACATGCGGTGGAGCATACCCGCCGCGCGGCGCGCTCCACCAGCATTGCGTATGCTCTGGCGCATGGCCGATCCACCTCCTCCTTGCGCAGCCGCCGATGCACGTCCCGCATCCCTGTTGGGATGGCGGCTGCTGGCCCTGCTCTACGACCTGTTTCCGGCGCTCGCACTGTGGATGCTGGCCGGCTCGCTGTTCGTGCTGGCATTTACCGCCATCGGCCATGCAGCGCGGGAGAACATCGCGCCCTTCAGTGCCTGGCAGTGGACGCTGTGGGTGTGCTGCTGGTGCGTGACCGGACTGTACGCCACGGTCAGCTGGCGGCGCGGGGGACAGACGCTGGGCATGCGCCCGTGGCGGCTGGCCCTGACGACGGCCGATGGCGCGCCGGCAAGCCTGCGTGCGTTGTGGCTGCGCTACGCCGTCGGCTCGCTGTCACTTGCGCTGGGCGGGCTGGGGTTCTGGTGGGCGTGGGTGGACCGTGACCGGCTGACCTGGCATGACCGCGCCAGCGGCACGCGGCTGGTCCGCCGCGCCAGATCCTGAGCGACAGCGCTTCAGGCTGAACCGCATCCACACTGTCATCAATACGTCATCCAGGCGCGATAGATGGCCACCTGCTGCCTGCGTAGCCTGTGCAGCCCTCGTTCCCATGTGATGACCCTGATGCGCCTGCTGCTGGCCTGCGCGTGCCTGTGGCTGGCCGCCTGCTCTCCTTCCGCCTCGACCTCGCTCGCCGACCGCCTCGTGGCGCCCGGGGGCGCGTCGCCACTGCTGGACCAGGCAAGGATCGCCGCGACTGTCGCCACTCTGCCCAACCGCAGCGGCGAGGTCACGAGCCGCCATGACGTGCGCATTTTCTGGCGCAGCTTCGACGCCGGCGACTACGGTCTGCGCTATCGCTACGCCCGACCCCCTCATGAAGGAGGCGGGCCGATGGACATGGATCTGGGCCTGGAGCCGCAGGCTGCGTTCGCCGCCCGCGCGCCGCGTGGCACCGTGGTGCTGCTGCACGGTTGGATGATGAGTGGCGATGCGATGCTGCCGTGGTCACTGCAGTTGGCTCAGTCCGGCTATCGCGTGATCACGATCGATCTGCGCAATCACGGGCATTCCGGCGGCGGTCCGGCTGGCTACGGCACGGTGGAGTCGGACGAGGTAATCGACGTGGTGCACGCCCTTCGTGCGAGCGGCGAAGTGCAGGGGCCGCTCTACCTGTTCGGCGTGTCCTACGGAGCGGCCACCGCCCTGTTCACCGCCGAAACGCTGGGCGACGAGGTGCAGGGCGTGGTGGCGATGGAATCCTTCGCCAACGCCGGCGATGCAATACGCAGCATGATCCCGCACCTGCTGGCGGGCCGGCCGCACGGCTGGCAGGCCGAGGCCGTTGCCGCTTACGCGCGCTGGCGTTATGCAGACCAGGACATGGATGCGGTCATCACCGCCGCCAACCATCGGCTCGGCGTGGACCTGGACCAGATCGATGTCACGCGCGCGGTGGCCGGCAGCCGCGCCTGCGTCCTGCTGCTGCATGGCGACGGCGACCAGCACATCCCGGTCAGCCAGGGCCGCAGGCTGGCGCGGGCCAGCGCCCGGGTGCATTACCTGGAAATGCGCGGCGAAGACCACATCACCCTGCCGATGCGTATCGATCTGCTGGGCGACGTGGTGGACGACTGGATGACCCGCGATGCGGCGTCGCAGGACGGGCTGTGCCCTGCGCCGCGGATGCCGGTCGAGGCGAATTTCATGGCGCTGTCGGGCGGCGCGGGTGGGTCGAACGGGTGAAGCCCCTCGCGGATGGCTGCGTTCAAGCGATTTCTGGGGGTGGGCCGGGCGGTGGGACTGGTCGGGGGACGGGGCCACGCCATCGCATTCGCGCTGTCGCTCCCACCCTTTGCTGCGCAAACCGTGGGCCCCGTCTCACCAGCACCCGATCCCCGCCGCTTC
>JAZBLM010000024.1:0-32130 GCA_037033225.1 Pseudomonadota bacterium | reverse complement strand
GTGCCGCGCGGCGCCGTCACCACCGTGGTCGGCGCCCGCCCTCCGCCCGCGCCCGGCGGGTACAGACGGATGCTCTGTCCCGGATAGATCGTGGACGGGTTGGACAGGTTGTTCCAGGCGATGAGGTCAGCGGGCGTGATGCTGTGGATGCGCGCTAGCGCGTAGATCGTGTCGCCCTTCTGCACGCGCACGCTCTTGCCTGGCTGCGCGATCGATGCCTTGGGCGTGCCGGCACCGCCACTTCCGCCGCCGGAGGGCCGCACCACGGTGGCCGTGCCACACGCGCTCAGCGCAGCCAGCGCCATGATCAGCGCGCCTGCACGCAGCCCTTGGGTGAAACGATCAACACTCATGCGAACTTCGACCTCCATACAAGCCAGGCGACAAGCCCCACCACCAACGCGGTGGCGACCCATCCCAGCGGTTCAATCCAGCGGCGCAGTGCCGCCTCGGCACGCGGCCCGCCGATACGGATCACGGCGGCAAGTACGTACACGCGCTTGCCGCGACCGATCAGCATGCTCAGCATGTACTGCGGCAGCGGTACGCCGACGATACCCGACGCCCATGTGAAGACCTTCATCGGGATCGGCATGAAGCCGCCGAGCACCAGGAACGTGAAGACCGCCCAGGGCGACTCGGCCATTTTCGCCTGCACCAAGGCAATGCCGCGCTCGATGCCCGGAAGCATGCCCATGGTGTCCAGCAGCGGCTTGACGGCCTCGAAGGCGAAATGACCCAGCGCATAGCCGATCACGGCACCGGCCATCGAGCCGGCCAGGCTGAGCGTGGCGAACCACCAGCCCCGTCTGGGCTGGGCGACGCACATGGGCGCCAGCATCACTTCCGGCATGACCGGAAAGATGATTGCCTCGATGAAACTGAGCACCGTCAGGTAGGTCGGCGCACGCTCGTGGTTGGCCCACTTCAACGCACGCTCGTACAGCGGCCCGAAAATCTTCATGAATGCCCAGCTCCGTGAAAAATCAGTCCAGCATGCCAGACAGCAGGGGAACGAAGGTGACCGGCGCCAACACGGACTGGCTGATGCTGCCATCGCCGGCCCGGTCCAGCTGGATCAGCGACTGCGCGCCGGGGCCGCCGACCGGCGCCACCAGGCGCCCACCCGGAGCCAGCTGCTCGACCAGCGCTTCCACCAGCGCCGGCGCGGCAGCGGTCACGATGATCGCGTCGAACGGCCCGTGCTCGGCCCAGCCGACACGTCCATCGTCATGCTTGGTGCGGATGTTCATGCCCAGCGAGCGGAAGCGCTTGCGCGCCTGCCGCAGCAGGTCACCGATGCGCTCGACCGTGAACACTTCCACGCCTATGGCACCCAGCACGGCGGCCTGGTAGCCCGATCCCGTACCCACTTCCAGCACGGTCTTCGGCGCCACCTGCAGCAGGGCCTCTGTCATCCGCGCCACCACCCACGGTTGCGAGATGGTCTGGCCGTGGCCGATCGGCAGGGCGGTATCTTCGTAGGCGCGTGACGCCAGGGCTTCGTCGATGAACAGATGGCGCGGAACGATGCGGATGGCATTGAGCGTCGCCTCATCGCCGATGCCTGCCTCGCGCAGGCGTTCGACCAGCCGGTCACGCACGCGCTGCGAGGTCATGCCGATCCCTACCGCTTCGGGTTGCAGGCGCAGGCGCGGGGTCATGCCGGCCGATCCAGCGCGGCGGTCAACCCACCCACCCAGCTGGCAACCTTCTCCAGGGCCTGGTAGCGCGTGAGGTCGACCTGGATCGGGGTGATCGAGATGAAGCCGGTGCGCACCGCATGGAAGTCGGTACCGGGACCGGAGTCCTGCTCGCGCCCCGCTGGACCGATCCAGTACACCGTGTTGCCGCGGGGATCCTGCTGGGCGATGCAGCCCTCGGCGCGGTGCCGGTTGCCCAGCCGGGTGACCTCGAACCCCTTGACCTCAGCCCACGGCAGATCGGGAACGTTGACGTTGAGAATGGTGTCGGCAGGCAAGGGATCGGCCTGCAGGCGTGCGACGATCTCCACTGCAGCGCGCGCGGCCGTCTCGAAATGCTTCGGCTCATGGCCCCGGCTGGCCAGCGATACGGCAACCGCAGGCAGGCCCAGATGACGTCCCTCCATCGCCGCCGACACCGTGCCCGAGTAGATGACATCGTCACCCAGGTTGGCCACGTTGTTGATGCCGGACACCACGATGTCCGGTTCATCCTGCAGCAGCCCGGTCAGCGCCAGGTGGACGCAGTCGGTGGGTGTACCGGCCACCGAGATGGTCTGCGCATCGAGTCGCTTGACGCGCACGGGCAGGTCCAGGGTAAGCGAATTGCTGGCACCGGAACGGTCACGATCGGGCGCGACGACGGTCACCGCATGCCCGGCCTGGCGCAGCACGGCGGCCAGCATGCCGATGCCCGGGGCGTCGACGCCGTCGTCATTGCTGACCAGGACACGCATCTGCGATTTAACCACTTGATCGTTCAAGACTTCGCTTCCATCACGGCTGACATGGACGTGGTCACCGCGCTCCCCCCGGCAGCGCGCGTGCCCGCGCAAGTGCGCCTCGTATTGTGCCGCAAGCGGGCCGCAGGGCCTACCCTGCCATGGGTCATTGGCGGCCATCGGCGCAGCGGCGCGCTTGCGGTAACCTGTCGGCATGTCGCATCCGCATGACGAAGATCCTGCCGAGCTGTTCCGTTCGGCCATCGGCCAGGTCACCCCGCTGCGCAAGGGCGGCGGACCGGCGCCGTCCGCCCCGAAGCCACGACCGCGCGCGCGCATGGCCGAACGCGATGAAGAGGCAGCGCTCGGCGAGTTCGCACAGCTGCTGCGCGCAGGCACACCATTGGACGCAGGCGACACCCTCGCCTACCGCCGCGACAACCTGCCGCCACGGATGTTCGCGCGACTGAAAAAGGGACAGTATTCCGTGCAGGACGAACTTGACCTGCATGGCGCGACCGCGGCCCAGGCCGAATCGATGCTGCGACAGTTCCTGCTGGAGGCCCACGCACATGATCATGGCTGCGTCCGCATCGTCCATGGCAAGGGCCTGCAGGCTGACGGTGGCGCGCCGGTGCTGAAGAACCTGGTCGACCGGCACCTGCGGTTGCGCAACGACATCCTCGCATTCCATTCTGCCCCGGCCAACCAGGGCGGCACCGGTGCCGTACTCGTCCTGCTGGCCCTGCACAGATAAAAAGGGGACGGAGGGGATTAAATTTTCCTTGGAAAATTTAATCCCCTCCGTCCCCTTTTTTCAGGCGGCGTCGGTGACCGGGCCCAGCTCGTGCAGTACGGCCGTGGCGTAACAGCCCGGCGGCAGGGCAAAGGACAACTCCAGAACGGCGGCGTCGAGCCACTGGTGCTGCAGCAGCGCCGGACGCAGGCGAAGCGCGCGCCGCTCGTGTTTCAGCCCTTCCGCTTCCAGGCCCGTGCGCAGTGCCAGCGACTCTTCGTCGCTGATCGCATCCAGTTCAAGCTGCTGCGCGGCGTCACGGCTGCGCAGTTCCCCGGCGCCCCACAACGGTCCGCTCGGGTGGATGTCAAAGCGGGCCAGGCGCTCTTCCAGCGCATCACTCCAGGGCTCGGGCCCGAACACGCTCCGGCTGCCATCGAGCATCCATACCTCGCCGTCCAGCGGCCGGTCCCAGCTGCCCTGCTCCACGCGCGCAGCCAGCACGCGGTTGAACAGCGCCGAGCGCGCCGCCGACAGCAACAGCGAGCGCTGGTCCTTTCGCATGCGACGCCCGCCGAACATCGCAAGCGCGGCCGGCACGTTGCCACCGTCCCGTCCAAAGCGCTGTTCCCCGAACCAGTTCGGGATGCCGCGCGTGCCGATCTGCTGCAGGCGTTCGCTGATGGCCCGCGCATCGCCATCCACCTCGCGCAGTACCAGGCGGAAGCGATTGCCGGCCAAGGTGCCGCGCTGCAGCTTCCGGTTATGCCAGGTCGAGGAGACCACCTCCACCTCATCGCTGGCCAGCAAGGCCAGGTCCGGTGCAACGCGCTTGGGCAGATGTACGCTGAAGCGCTGCGTGGTCACCGCATGGCGATCCTTCATGCCGGCAAAGCTCACCGCCATTTCCGGCAGGCCCGCCCATTGCGCAAGCAGCTTGGCCACGTGCACGGTGTTGGCACCCCGCTTGCGGATCTCCAGCAACAGGTGCTCGCCCTCACCGCTGGGCTCGAAGGATGGCAGTTCGTCGACCTGGAAATCCTCCGGCGTACTGCGGATCAGCGCCCGCGTGAACAGCGGGGCGCCGAAGGCCAGCGGCAACGGCGTCATGCCCCCACCAGCAGTACGACCGCCTGCGCGGCAACGCCTTCTTCGCGGCCGGTGAAGCCGAGCCGCTCGGAGGTGGTGGCCTTGACGCTGACCGCATCCAGCGGCAGCTGCAGCAGCTCGGCGATGCGGGTGCGCATGGCCGCCGCATGCGGCCCGACCTTGGGACGCTCGCAGATCACGGTGATGTCGGTGTTGCCGACCTGCCAGCCGCGCGAACGCAGCAGCGCATCGCAGTGGATCACGAAGTCGCTGCTGTCGGCACCTTTCCAGCGCTCATCGCTGGGCGGGAAATGCTGGCCGATATCGCCGAGCGCGAGCGCTCCCAGCATGGCATCGCACAGCGCGTGCAGGATCACGTCACCGTCGCTGTGTGCGATCACACCGGAAGTGTGCGGTACCCGCACGCCGCCCAGCATCACATGATCGCCCGCGCCGAAGGCGTGGACGTCGTAACCCTGGCCGATGCGGACAGGCGGGAAAGGGGGTGTAGTCATTGCGGCAACCTGTGCAGTGCGCGCGTGGCCGGATCAGCCAGCGCGGCGGGAAAGTACGAATTCGAATCGCTCGAGATCGGCCGGGGTGGTGACCTTGAAGTTGTCCTCGCTGCCTTCCACCAGCAGCGGGCGCTGGCCCAGGCGCTCCATCGCCATCGCGTCGTCGGTGACCTCGATGCCTGCGGCAGACGCTTCGCCCAGTGCGCGCGCCAGCGGGTTGCGCCGGAACAGCTGCGGGGTCAAGGCACGCCACAGCCGTTCGCGCGGCTCGGTGCCGTCGATGCCGCCGTCATCGCCCGCGCGCTTCAGCGTATCGCGCACCGGCGCGGCCAGGATCGCCCCCACCGGATCGGCACGACCCACTTCCAGCAGGCGGCCGAGGTCAGCCAGCGACAGGTTGGGACGGGCCGCGTCGTGTACCAGCACGAACTCGTCGGCACGCACGCTGTCAGGCAGCGCCATCAGCCCGGCCAGCACCGACGCTGCACGGGTGGCGCCGCCCGTGCAGGTCAGCAGCGGCTTGCCCGCCCATTCGGTCCAGCCGGGCCAGTCCACGTCATCCGGGCTGATCGCCAGCATGGCCCCTGCCACTGCCGGATGCGCCAGCAACGCGTCCAGCGTATGCGCCAGCAGCGGACGACCGCCTGCGTCCAGGTACTGCTTGGGCACCGTCGCACCGAAGCGGGTGCCGCGTCCTGCGGCCGGAACCACGACCCAGATCGTCGCGCTCATGGCACATCCGCCGGATGGTCGCCGGTCACCGGCGAGGTGACCGGCGCACGCACCGGCGCAACCGGCGCGTCTTCCACCACGCGGTAGAACTTCTCGCCCGGCTTGATCATGCCGAGCTCACTGCGCGCACGTTCCTCGATGGCGGCCTGCCCTTCCTTGAGATCCTGCACTTCCGCAGCCAGCGCATCGTTGCGCTGCTGCAGGCCATCGTTGTCACGCTTCTGGTGTTCGACCTGGGCTTCCAGGGTCATCACTTCGCCCGAATTGCCCGGGCCGAACCAGAACCGGTACTGCAACCATGCCAGCAGCAGGGCCAGGCCCAACAGCGCCCACCGCCAGTTGCGCATGGGATCAGCGCTTCAACGAAACGAAGGCGTCGCGACCGGCATAACGTGCACCGGTACCGAGCGCTTCTTCGATGCGCAGCAGCTGGTTGTACTTGGCCACGCGGTCACTGCGGCACAGCGAGCCGGTCTTGATCTGCGTGGCAGTGGTGGCCACGGCAATGTCGGCGATGGTGGTGTCTTCGGTTTCGCCGGAACGATGCGACACGATGGCTGCATAGCCCGCGCGATCCGCCATCGCGATGGCCTCCAGGGTTTCGCTCAGCGTGCCGATCTGGTTGACCTTGATCAGGATCGCATTGGCGGTACCGGAGTCGATGCCTTCCTTGAAGATCTTCGGGTTGGTGACGAACAGGTCGTCGCCGACCAGCTGCACCTTCTTGCCGACGCGATCGGTCAGCAGCTTCCAGCCTGTCCAGTCGTTCTCGGCCAGGCCGTCTTCAATGGTGATGATCGGATACTGTGCAGCCCAGTCGGCGAGGAAGTCGACGAACTGTTCGGAAGTCAGGCGCTTGTTCTCGCCCACCAGGTTGTACTTTCCGTTTTCGTAGAACTCGCTGGACGCCACGTCCAGGCCCAGCAGGATGTCGTCACCGGCGGTGTAGCCGGCCTTGCCGATCGCTTCCAGGATGGTGTCCAACGCTTCGACATTGCTGCGGAAGTCCGGCGCGAAGCCGCCCTCGTCGCCCACTGCGGTGCTCAGGCCATGGCCCTTCAGCACCGACTTCAGCGAGTGGAAGATCTCGGTGCCGGCACGCAGGCTTTCGGAGAAGGAACTGAAGCCGACCGGCAGCACCATGAACTCCTGGAAGTCCACGTTGTTGTCGGCGTGCGCACCGCCGTTGATGATGTTCATCATCGGCACCGGCAGCGACGGGCTGACGCCGGTCTTGCCGGCCAGGTACTGCCACAGCGCCTGCTTGTTCGACGCAGCGGCGGCATGCGCGGCCGCCATCGAAACACCCAGCAGCGCATTCGCGCCCAGGCGGCCCTTGTTTTCGGTGCCATCGAGATCGATCAGGCGACGGTCCAGGCCTTCCTGGTCCTGCGCATCGAAACCGGCCAGTGCGCCGGCGATCGCGCCGTTGATGTTCTCCACCGCCTTGCGCACGCCCTTGCCGAGGTAGCGGGTCTTGTCGCCGTCACGCAGCTCCACCGCCTCCTTGGTGCCGGTCGAGGCGCCGGAGGGTACGGCGGCACGTCCGAACGAACCGTCCTCCAGGATGACATCGGCTTCCAGCGTGGGATTGCCACGGCTGTCGAGGATTTCACGGGCGTGGATGCTGCGGATCGTACTCATGGGCGGGCCGGTTACCTGTCTGGAGGAGGGAATGCGACAAATCTGGAATGCCGCGTGATTATCCCCGGCTGCCCGCCGCTTGCCAAATGGTCTGCTCGGCAGCTGCCAGCGACGGCCCACACGTCGCCCCCAGCACGATCAGCATGAGGAACACCAGCAGGGTCAGCAGCAGCCCGGCGATCGTAGCGCAGACCGGTCCACGCCGAAGTCGCCAAGCCAGGACGACGCTGACCGCGGATCCCATCATCGACCCACCCAGCACGCCGAGCGCAGCCAGGATCCAATACTGCATGGCCTGCATGCCGTGATTGCCATCGCCGGGCGAACCAAAACTGGCAGCGAATGCGAAGACCGCAGCAGCCAGAGCGCCCCAGGCCATCAGGGCCAGGCCGAGCGCCAAGGCGCCCCAGGGCCACGGCCTGCCACGCATGCGCGCAGAATCACTCACATCTCGGTCCATCATGTCGAAGAATCCTGCGCCCACCGGTGGACGGCTACCGTGGTCCAAGGACCATCCAGACCACTACACCGCACAGCGCCAGCAACATGCCGCCGGCCGTCAACACGCTCGCATGCGCACCGCGCATGTGCCAGCCCATTACCGCAGCGACCGCGCCCGCCAGCCACGCCGCGGCGGCGGTACAGAGCGAAACCCAGGCCATCGTGTGCTGCCAACGTGGTGCGCCGCCATCACCCGGCATCCGCATGCTGGCAGCGGCAAGCAGGGTTGCATGGCCCAACGCAGCCCACGCCAGCAGGGCCAAAGCCAGGCCAACCCACCCCCACGGCCAGTTCCGCCAATGCCGCCGGCAGCGCTGCGCTTCCAGCGCCGCCCACGGGTCCGCCGTCACGCGAAGCGCGAGAAGCCGTGCTTCTTGGTCACCGCATCGAGCTCCATCAGGGTCTCGAGCAGGGCTTCCATCTGGTCCAGCGGCCATGCGTTGGGGCCGTCGGACAGCGCCTTGGACGGGTCCGGATGGGTCTCGGCGAACAGGCCGGAGATGCCCACCGCCACTGCGGCACGCGCCAGCACCGGCACATGCTCGCGCTGGCCACCGGAACTGGTGCCCTGCCCGCCCGGCAGCTGGACCGAATGGGTGGCATCGAACACCACGGGGCAGCCGGTATCGCGCATCACCGCCAGCGAACGCATGTCACTGACCAGATTGTTGTAGCCGAAGCTCGCGCCACGCTCGCAGACCATGATCTGCTCGTTGCCGGTGGCCTTGGCCTTCTCCACGACAGGCTTCATGTCCCACGGCGCCAGGAACTGGCCCTTCTTGATGTTGACCGGCTTGCCGGCGGCGCACACCTTGCGGATGAAGTCGGTCTGGCGGACCAGGAAGGCCGGCGTCTGCAGCACGTCCACCACCGAGGCGACTTCGTCCATCGGGGTGTATTCGTGCACGTCGGTCAGCACCGGCACGCCGATCTGCCTTTTCACTTCGGCCAGCACTTTCAGTCCTTCCTCCATGCCCGGACCGCGGAAGGCGGTGCCCGACGTACGGTTGGCCTTGTCAAAGCTCGACTTGAAGATGAAATTGACGCCGAGGCGGCCGGTGATCTCCTTCAGCCTGCCTGCCGTATCGAGCTGCAACTGCATCGACTCGATCACGCAGGGGCCG
The DNA here is from genome assembly GCA_037033225.1 of Pseudomonadota bacterium. Taxonomy (GTDB): domain Bacteria; phylum Pseudomonadota; class Gammaproteobacteria; order Xanthomonadales; family Xanthomonadaceae; genus Stenotrophomonas. The sequence goes on along the minus strand of JAZBLM010000024.1, from coordinate 23,364 downwards.
GCGATCAGGAACAGGGGCTGGTCCAGCCCGACCTCGAATCCACACAGTTTCATGGCGTTTCCTTGTTGTCCGCTACGCCGACACGGCCAGCGCGCTGGGGTTGAAGCATGCAGGATGGGGGCCGGAGCCCCCCTTCACAAGTCAGGCGCCGGCGTCGGCCGGCTGCGACCTGGCGGCCTTGCGCTCGCGCGCGGCACGGATGAAACCGATGAACAGCGGGTGGCCTGCTCGCGGCGTGGACAGGAACTCCGGGTGCGCCTGGCAGGCCAGGAACCACGGATGGGCCGCGCGCGGCAGCTCGATGACTTCCACCAGCGTGTCGTCCATCGACTTGCCGGCGATCACCAACCCGGCATCTTCCAGCTGCGTGCGGTAGCGGTTGTTGAATTCGTAGCGATGGCGATGGCGCTCGGAGACAACGTCGTGGCCATACATCTCGTGCGCCAGTGTGCCGGGCTTCAGGCGCTGCTCCTGCAGGCCCAGGCGCATGGTGCCACCGAGGTCGCTCTTGTCGTCGCGCTTCTCGACGTCGCCGGTCGCCGTACGCCATTCGGTGATCAGGCCGATCACCGGGTTGGCCGACTGCCGGTCGTTTTCCGTGCTGTTGGCGCCTTCCAGCCCGACGACGTTGCGTGCGTAGTCGACGACGGCGGCCTGCATCCCGTAGCAGATGCCGAAGTACGGCACATGGTGTTCACGCGCGTACTTCGAGGTCAGCACCTTGCCCTCGAAGCCGCGGTCACCGAAACCACCCGGTACCAGGATGCCGTCGACATCAGCCAGTGCTGCCATGTCGGTGCCTTCCAGGTCCTGCGCTTCCAGCCATTTCAGCGTGACCTTGGTGCGCTGGCGCAGGCCGCCGTGCTTGAGCGCCTCGCCCACCGACTTGTAGGCATCCTGGTGATCGACGTACTTGCCGACGACCGCGATGGTGACCGCGTCGAGCGGGTTCAGGGTGGCGTCCACCGCCTCTTCCCACATCGACAGATCGACCGGGCCGGCCTTCTCGCCGAGCTTGAACTGGCTCACCACGATCTCATCCAGACCCTGCGCATGCAGGCCCATGGGAATGCTGTACAGCACGTCGACGTCCGGCACGCTGATCACCGCCCGCTCGGAGACGTTGGTGAACTGGGCGATCTTGCGACGCTCCGAATCCGGTACCGCCTGCTCGGAGCGGCACAGCAGCACGTCCGGCTGGATGCCGATGGAGCGCAGCTCCTTGACCGAGTGCTGGGTCGGCTTGGTCTTCAGTTCACCGGCAGCGCTGATGTACGGCACCAGGGTGAGGTGCATGAACAGCGCCATCGACGGGCCACGCTCGGTGCGCACCTGGCGGATGGCTTCCAGGAAGGGCAGTGATTCGATGTCGCCCACCGTGCCGCCGATCTCCACCAGCCCCACATCGAAACCTTCGGTCGCTTCGTCGATGCAACGGCGGATCTCGTCGGTGATGTGCGGGATGACCTGCACGGTTGCGCCCAGGTAATCGCCACGGCGCTCCTTGCGGATCACGTTCTCGTAGATGCGCCCGGTGGTTACCGAGTTCTTGCGGCTCAGCCGCGTGCGCACGAAGCGCTCATAGTGGCCCAGATCCAGGTCGGTCTCGGCGCCATCGTCGGTGACGTACACCTCGCCGTGCTGGAACGGGCTCATGGTGCCCGGATCGACGTTGATGTAAGGGTCCAGCTTCATCATCGTGACCTTCAGGCCACGGGCCTCCAGGATCGCCGCCAGCGAAGCGGCTGCGATGCCTTTGCCGAGCGAGGACACCACGCCGCCGGTTACGAAAATCAAGGGAGTCATGGCTGCAAGCATCCTGTTTTGAATGGGTGAACGGCCACACCACCCCGTCCCGTCAGGCGGAGGGCAGGCAGAGAGGAGGATCGGGAGCGCGCTGTAAGCGCGGGGGCGTTGCAGCGACGAAGGCCATCACGCGAGGTCAGCTTCACCGTGCCGGTCATGGAGACCGTCACCTGCGCCCAGCCCTGCTGGAGGCCCCGCATGGCCTTGCCAGTCCAATCGCTGTTGGTGGACACGCACTGCTCCCGGAAAGCGATAGTTTACAGATTGAACGGCGCCAGCCCAAGGGGCGGCCCGCCTTCCGGCCAAAAAGAAGGCCCCGGCATAACCGGGGCCCACGTGCACGGAAAAGACGGATCAGCGCTTCTTGCGCGCTTCTTCCTCTTCTTCTTCGCGCTGCGGTGCCTGCTGGCCCTTGGCCTTCATGTCCGCCGTGGCCTGCGCGCGGCGCGCCGCCTTTGCATCGGCTTCGGCCTGCGCCGGATTGGCCTGGTCGCCCTGCGGTGGGGCCGGCTGGCCCGCGTTCTGCGCCAGCGCCAGTGGCACGGCGACCACGGCAGCGGCGGCGATAGCGATGGTGAGCAGCTTCTTCATGAGGTCCTCCTCGCAATGACGGTGCGGGAACCGGACACGGGGCCCTGTTCCAGCGCCACCCATTTTAGCCCCGGCCGGGGCCGGCCAGATGAACCGCAGGCGTGCAAAATGCCCGCCCAGACCGCACACTTGCGTGTCGCTCCAACGCTTTGAAATAAAAGATGAACGCCCGCTATAACGCCGCCGATATTGAAGTCCTGTCCGGCCTTGACCCGGTCAAGCGCCGCCCCGGCATGTATACCGATACCGCCCGCCCGAACCATCTGGCGCAGGAAGTGATCGACAACTCGGTGGATGAAGCCTTGGCCGGCCATGCCCGTTCCATCGAGATCACCCTGTTCAAGGACGGCAGCGTGGAGGTCAGCGATGACGGCCGCGGCATGCCGGTGGACATCCATCCGGAAGAGAAGATCCCCGGCGTCGAGCTGATCCTCACCCGACTGCATGCCGGCGGCAAGTTCAACAACAACAACTACACGTTCTCCGGCGGCCTGCATGGCGTGGGCGTGAGCGTGGTCAATGCGCTGTCCACCCTGGTGGAACTGCACATCAAGCGCGAGGGCGCCGAACACCGGATCACCTTCCGCGACGGCAACGTGGCCACGCCGCTGGAAGTCGTCGGCAGCGTGGGCAAGAAGAACACCGGTACCCGCCTGCGCTTCTGGCCGGACCCCAAGTACTTCGATACGCCCAAGTTCGCCGTGCGCGCACTCAAGCACCTGCTGCGCGCCAAGGCCGTTCTCTGCCCCGGGCTGACCGTCAGGCTGACGGACGAGGCCACCGGCGATGTCGACACCTGGCATTACGAAGACGGCCTGCGTGACTACCTGAAACTGGAGCTGGGCGAACGCGAGATGCTGCCGGGCGAGCTGTTCGTCGGCCACGTCAAGAAAGAAAACGAGATCGCTGACTGGGCGGTGGCGTGGATGCCGGACGGCGAGCTGGTGCAGGAAAGCTACGTCAACCTGATCCCGACGGCCCAGCACGGCACCCACGTCAACGGCCTGCGCACAGGGCTGACCGAAGCGCTGCGCGAGTTCTGCGACTTCCGCAACCTGCTGCCACGCGGCGTAAAACTGGCCCCGGAAGATGTCTGGGACCGCGTTGCCTTCGTGCTGTCGATCAAGATGACCGACCCGCAGTTCAGCGGCCAGACCAAGGAACGGCTGTCCTCACGCCAGGCCGCCGGGTTTGTCGAAGGCGCCGCGCATGATGCCTTCAGCCTGCTGCTGAACCAGAACGTGGAGATGGGCGAGCGCATCGCCCAGCTGGCCATCGAACGCGCCAGCGCCCGCCTGAAAACTGAAAAGCTGGTGGTGCGCAAGAAAGTCACGCAGGGCCCCGCCCTGCCCGGCAAGCTGGCCGACTGCATCAGCCAGGACCTGTCGCGCACCGAGCTGTTCCTGGTGGAAGGCGACTCGGCCGGCGGCAGCGCCAAGCAGGCGCGCGACAAGGATTTCCAGGCGATCATGCCGCTGCGTGGCAAGATCCTCAACACGTGGGAGGTCTCGTCCAACAGCGTGCTCGCCTCTGAGGAAGTGCACAATCTGGCCATTGCGATCGGCTGTGATCCGGGCAAGGAAGACATCACCGGACTGCGTTACGGCAAGGTCGTGATCCTGGCCGATGCGGACTCCGATGGCCTGCATATCGCCACCCTGCTCACTGCGCTGTTCCTCAAGCACTTCCCGGCGCTGGTCAACGCCGGCCACGTGTTCGTGGCAATGCCACCGCTGTTCCGCATCGACGTGGGCAAGCAGGTGTTCTACGCGCTGGATGAGGAAGAAAAGCGCACCATGCTGGACAAGATCGAGCGCGAGAAGATCAAGGGTGCGATCAATGTCACCCGCTTCAAGGGCCTGGGCGAGATGAATCCGCCGCAGCTGCGCGAGTCGACCATCCACCCCGACACCCGTCGTCTGGTGCAGCTGACCATCGATGACGGCGAACAGACCCACTCGCTGATGGACATGCTGCTGGCGAAGAAGCGTGCATCGGATCGGAAGGGATGGTTGGAAACCAAGGGTGACCTGGCGTCGCTGGAAGCCTGACGCGAAACGCCGGCCTCAGGGCCGGCGTTTTCGTAAACGTGGCAGCGCCGAGCCATGCTCGGCGACCGGGACCACGGTGTCGGAAGGGTCCGCCGACCATGGGTCGGCGCTACCAGGTGTCGGGCCTCAGGGCCGGCGTTTTCGTAAAGGGAGCAGTGCCGAGCCATGCTCGGCGGTCGCCGGAGGGCCGGACCTCAGGCCCAACCCACCATCTCGAACAGCTTCAGGATCAGATAGGCGCAGCCACCGGCGGCAGGGATCGTCAGGATCCACGCCCACACGATGCGCTCGATGACGCCCAGGCGCAGCGAACGCGGGTTCTTGGCGAAGCCCACGCCCATGATCGCCGTGGAGATACTGTGGGTGGTCGACACCGGCATGCCGAAGTGCGCCGCCACGGTAAGCACCGTCGCCGAGCTGGTTTCGGCGGCGAAGCCGTGGATCGGATGCAGCTTGACCATCTTGTGGCCCAGCGTCTTGATGATCTTCCAGCCGCCGGACGCCGTACCGGCCGCCATCACCACCGCACAGGTCAGCACGATCCACATCGCGATGCCGTCACCCGCGCTGGCATCGGGATGCATGAACGCCAGGAATGACGGCAGGTTGTCCAGCGCACCGGTCGCCTCGGCACCGATCAGCGTCATCGCGATGATGCCCATGGTCTTCTGCGCATCGTTGTGACCGTGCGCGAAGCCCATGTAGGCAGCCGACGCGATCTGCGCCTTGCCGAAGAACATGTTGACGAAGCGCGGTCGCGCCAGCCGACCAATCGCCCCGCCCACCTTCGCCAGACCGGCGATCAGCGCCCACAGCAGCAGCATCACCACGATGCCAAGCAGGAAGCCGGCCACCGGCGAGGTGATCATCGGCACGAACACTTTCCACAACAGGCCTTTGTTCTGCGCCCAGCTGCCCAGCCGCTCGGACCAGATCAGCGCGTCCCAGTTGTTCTGCGCGGCCGCCAGGCCAGCGCCGCACAGCCCGCCGATCAACGCGTGCGAGGACGAGGACGGCAGCCCCTTCCACCACGTGATGAGATTCCAGATGATTCCGCCCAGCAGCGCGCACAGGATGACCTGCGGGGTCACGTCGACCACATTGGTGTTGAGCAGGCCCGAGGCGATGGTCAGCGCCACGGCGGTGCCGGTCAGGGCGCCGATGAGGTTCATGAAGGCGGCCAGCATGACCGCCCAGCCAGGCGACAGCACCTTGGTGGCGACCACGGTGGCAATGGAGTTGGCGGTATCGTGGAAGCCGTTGATGAACTCGAAGACGAGTGCGGCGAAAATCACCACCAGGACAAGGGTCAGCATCCGTGCGGCCCGTCAGCTGTTCTTCAACACGATCTGGTACGCCACCACGCCCGCCTCACGGCAGCGGTCGATGGCCTTTTCCAGGATCTCGAAGAATTCCTTGAGCAGGAACATCTGCACGTGGTCCAGGCGCCCGGAATAGATGTCCCGGTAAAGCTCCAGCATCAGGCGGTCGGCCTCGTTTTCCAGTGCACGCAGCTTCTCGTTCAGTGCGGTCATCCGGTCCAGGTTCATGTGCCGCAGATCAGCCACCATTTCCACCACCACACCGGCGGCCTGCTCGAGCATCGCCGCGCGCGGGGCGAAGTCGATGTGCTCCAAATGGGTCACGGCCAGCGAATAGCGGTCTGCGAACTTCTCGATCTGCTTGGGAATCTTGTACAGGGCCGAACCCAGTGCCTCGATGTCCTCACGCTCGATCGGGGTCATGAAGCTGTCGACCAGCGCCTGGCTGATCTTGTCCGACGCGGCGCGTTCACGCAGACGGGCAAGCTTGAAGGCATCCAGGGCGGGCTGGCGGTCGGACTCGCGCATCATGGCGTGCAGCGCGCGGGCGCTGTCGTTGGCCGCGACGGCGGCCTCATCGAGCAGGGTGTAGAACTGTTTGCCGGAGCCGAAAATGGTCTGCAGAGAGAACATTGAGAAACCTGTTCGCCGTCACGGGAAGGACGGCACCAGATGGAATTATGACGGTTCGATGACCATTACGGGTACTCCCCGACGTTTGAGAGCCGGTTCTGCCCCAACCTGAACGGGCAGTTGCCGCGCCCCGCCTCCCGTTTGCTACTATGCCAGCGCGCCTACGGGCGCATACCTATGGACGACGACCCTTACCCTCTGCCGCCGCGCACGACCCCGGTCCCCTGCGCCCGCCGCCATTGCAAGCACCCGCCCTCCCTGCCACCAACCGGGGACGCCGCCCGTGTTTGAACTTATCGTAGTCCTCGCCCTCGTTCTGCTGAACGGTTTCTTCGCCATGTCCGAGATGTCGGTCATGACCTCGCGCAAGAGCCGCCTCAAGCAGATGGCCACCACGTCCAAGCGCGCCGCACGTGCGCTGGAGCTCTCCGAAAAGCCCGAGAATTTCCTGTCCACCGTGCAGATCGGGATCACGCTGATCGGCGTGCTGACCGGCCTGTTCGGCGGTGAAGCCATCGGTGAAGCGATCGGCCTGTGGATCCGGGACTTCGCGCCCGGGTTCGCCTATGCGACCGGGGTCGGCAAAACCCTGGCCGTCGCCCTGATCACGTTCCTGACGCTGATCTTCGGCGAGCTTGTGCCCAAGCGCCTGGCCATCACCCGCTCCGAAGACATCGCCGGCCTGGTCGCCCTTCCGATGAGCGGCCTTGCGAAGGTCGCGGCCCCCGGCGTCTGGCTGCTCTCCCACACCACCCGGCTGGTGCTGAGGGTGTTGGGGCTGGGCAAGGACGAGGCCGCCAGCGTGAGTGAAGAAGAGATCCGCATGCTCGTGGCCGAGAGTCATGAAGCCGGCGTCATCGATGCCCACGAGCGGGACATGATGAACCGGGTGATGCGCCTTGGCGACCGGACGGCCGACAGCCTGATGACCCCGCGCAACCGCATCGCGTGGCTGGACACCCAGGGAGCGCTGGAAAAGAACCTGGAGATCATGAGCGAGAACGAGTTCTCGCGTTATCCGGTGTACCGCGACAATGATTCGGAGGTGGTCGGCATCCTGGAGGTCAAGACCCTCGCCACGCGCATGGCGCGGGGTGACCACGGCCTGTTCCAGAACCTGCGCGACGTGCTTTATGTCTCCGAAAGTACCCATGCGATGAAGCTGCTGGAGATCTTCCGCGAGGAGCAGCAGTCGGTGGCGCTGGTGGTGGACGAGTACGGCGAAATCCAGGGGCTGGTCACGATCAGCGACCTGATGGGAGCGGTCGTCGGTCGCCTGCAGGCGACCGAGAATGCAGACGAAGATGCGCTCGTGGTCACCCGCGAGGACGGCTCGCTGCTGGTGGATGGGTCACTGCCGATCGAGGACCTGCGCGAACTGCTGGGCACCAATGATCTGCCTGACGCCGAGGACGGCGATTACTACACGCTTGCGGGGATGTGCATCCATTTCTTCGGCCGCATCCCGCACGTCGGCGAATACTTCGACTGGGCTGGCTGGCGCATCGAGGTCATCGACCTGGATGGGGCCCGCGTTGACAAGCTTCTGCTCCGCATCCTCTCCGACGAGCAGGCCGATGAACTCACCGCCTGACCCCGCCGGCCAGCCGCCGGACGGGGAGCGGGTGGACGAGGCCACGCCGCATTACAGGAACGAAGGCATCCGCACGTTGCTGGCGATGTTCCAGTTCGGCGATCCCGCGCAGCACATGAAGCTGGGGGAAATACTGCAGAACCTGCAGCAGAGCGCATTCGGCGTCTTCCTGTTCATTGCGATCCTGCCCTCGTTCATTCCCATCCCGGGCGTGGGCGGTGCACTGAGCGGTCCGCTGGTGATCCTGATCGGCGCGCAGATGATGTGCGGCCTGCGCAAGCCCTGGGTGCCGGGTTTCATCGCCAGGCGAGGCCCGCGGCGCGGCACCATGCACAAGTTCCTGGACCGCATCGATGGCGCGCTGAGAAGGCTGGACCGGCTGCTCAAGCCCCGCCTGCCCCAGCTGCTGGGCCCAGTGGCGGCCCATGCGTTCAGCGGGCTGCTTCTGGTACTGCTGGGCATCCTGTTGTCGCTGCCCATACCGTTCACCAACTACCTGTTCGGCTTCCAGCTGCTGCTGTTCTCGCTGGCCCTGCTGGAACGCGACGGCGTGCTGATGCTGGTGAACTGGATTGCCGCGATTACCGCGGTGATCTTCTTCGGCTTCAGCTCGGGGCAGCTGGTGGAGTACGTGGTCGAACTGTTCCAGCGCTGGTTCTGAATCGCCTGCCCCGCCTCCCGGCTACGCCAGTGCCGGCAGTGACGGCCACTGGCCGTCACCACCCTGCATGACTCAACGCAGGTCAACGAATCCATTGTCGCCAAGGCGCGCCGGCTCATCCTGCACGGCAGACAGCACAAAGCTCAGCGCTTTGCCCAGCAGCGTACCCGGGCCATCCCAGTACTCGGCGGACTCCGCCTGCACATGGATCAGGCGCAGCTTTGGATCGTCCTTGCCTTCCGGGAAGAAGAGCTTCATCGCCGGCGACCACAGCTCATCCACCTTCGCTCGGTCGTCAACGATCCGCGCGGTGCCGGCGACGGAGACGTAGCTGTTCTTGGAGGGCGACGCGTACGCCACGTTGACCCGCGGGTTGAGCGCGATTTCCGCCACCTTGGGGCTGTCGGCCGACGTGGCGAACCACAGGTCACCGTCGAATTCGACCTCCTGCGTGCCCAACGGTCGGCTGTAGAGACGGCCATCGACTCCGGTGGTGGTGAACATCGCCACCTCCACGTCCTTGATGAGGGCGGCGAGCTGGCTGATCTGTTTCTGTCGTTCTTCGTTCATGGATGGCTCCGTCAGTAGAGCCCCATCTCACGCGACCGCGCTGCAAGGGCGCGTGAGATGGATGTTCAGCGCGCGTGGGGACGCCGCTCAGGCGGGCACCGTCGCATGACGCGCGTGCCAGGCCTGCATGGCCAGCTCGAATGAACGCAGCCGCGCCTGATGGTCGTGGATGTTCGCCGTGAGCATCAGTTCGTCCGGCTTGTGGCGGGCGACGAAAGCCGCGATGCCCTCCCCCACCTGCTGCGCATCGCCCAGCACCGTACAGGCCAATGCACGCTCGACCCCGGCCTTTTCGTGCGGCTCCCAAAACGCGTCGATATCGGCGATCGGCGGCGGGATCTTCCCCGGTCGCCCGCGACGCAGGTTGACAAAACTCTGCTGCTGGCTGGTGAACAGGCGGCGCGACTCGGCTTCGCTTTCGCTCGCCACCACATTCAACGCCAGCATGGCATGCGGACGCTTCAGCGTCGCCGATTCGCGGAATTCCCGGCGATAGACCGCCAGCGCCTCGTCCATTGCATCAGGGGCGAAGTGCGACGCAAACGCGTAAGGCAGGCCCAGCGATGCCGCCAGGCGGGCACCGAACAGGCTGGAGCCCAGGATCCAGACCGGAACGCGAAGGCCGGCACCGGGTACCGCCTGGACCGCCTGTCCTGGTTGCACCGGCTCGAAGTAATGCAGCAGTTCGCGGACGTCCTGTGGGAACTGATCGGCGCTGTCGAAGTAACGGCGCAGCGCGCGCGCGGTCGGCTGATCGGTGCCCGGGGCACGGCCCAGGCCGAGGTCGATCCGGTCCGGATAGAGAGAGGCCAGCGTACCGAACTGCTCGGCCGCCTGCAGCGGCGCGTGGTTGGGCAGCATGATGCCCCCCGCGCCGACACGGATACGACGCGTGCCACCGGCCACGTGGCCGATCAGCACGGACGTGGCCGCGCTGGCGATGCCCGGCATGTTGTGATGCTCTGCCAGCCAGAATCGCCGATAGCCCAGCGCATCGGCGTGCTGGGCCAGTGACAGCATGTTGGCGAAGGCGGCCGTGGTGTCGCTGCCTTCGCAGACAGGGGCCAGGTCAAGGATCGACAAGGGGATCATGGCGCGTACATCCATCAGGAGATGGACAGGGTATGGGGCCGGGCACCCGGGCTTGCCAGTGTCCGCAGCGGGACACTGATTCCCGCGCCCGCGGTATCCCGTCTGCGCACCAGGGCGCCGTGCAGACCTGCACGGCGCGGAGGGTGCGCTTCGTTCAGAACGCGCTGGGTCGGGGTTCGGCCAGTGGCTGGTCGACCAGCGGCTCAAGCGCGGCGTCCAGGGCCACGCGCTCGTCAAAGACGAAACACCGGCCTTCGTAGCCCTCCCCGCCGACGTCCTCGAAGTAGCCGAGAATGCCGCCGTCCAGCTGCAGCACATTGTCCATGCCCTCGTTGCGCATCCACAGGGCCGCTTTTTCACAGCGGATGCCGCCGGTGCAGAAGCTGACGACGGTACTTTCCGCCAGCGCCTCACGGTGCGGCGCTAGCGCTTCGGGCAGATCGGTGAACTTCACGATTGGAAGGACGAGCGCGTCGCGGAAGGTTCCGTATTCGATTTCCTGCCGGTTGCGCGTATCCAGCAGCACCACGGGCCTGCCGGTGTCATCGTGCCCCTGGCGCAGCCAGCGCTGCAGCGTGGCCGGGGCGACCGCCGGAGCGCGTGGGTGAGCCAAAGGCTGGCCGTCATCGCGGCGGAAACTGATGATCTCGTCCTTGACCTTGGCCTTGAGCCGGGCGAAGGGCAGGTGCTCGCTGAAACTGGTCTTGACCCGCATCGAGGCGAAGCGCGGATCGGTCCTCAGGTCGGCGTAGAACGTCTCGATTCCCTCCGGCGCACCGGCCAGGAACAGATTGATGCCCTCCCCGGCCACCAGCACGCTGCCAAGCAGGCCCGCCTGCTGCGCCCGCGCCCGCAGCGTGTCGCACAGGACCTGGGGTTCGGCGATGGAAACGAAGTGATAGGCAGCGGTATTGGCGATCATGCTGCCATTTTAACCGCTGCGGACAGGTTCAGCCGCGCAGCAGGATGAATGGAAGCAGGACCAGTGCCGCCGCTGCGGCCATTCCGGCCAGGACCACCACCACGAAGCCCGGGCGCTTGCGGAAAAGCGTAGCGAACGTTTCACCGCTGCAATCCTGCAGCGCGCGGGCGCGCTCGGCCCGCATGCGCAGGCTGCGGGCCTGCTGGTAGGTCGCCATCAGCTCGGCCGCGCGGGGGTGGTCAGCGTCATCGCGCAGCCAGAGCCCGCCGTTGGAGATGCCCCATGGACTGGGTTCGGTGCGGTACCAGGCAATGCGGTGCTGATCCAGCAGCGTGCATACCTCGTGGTATTCGTCATCGCCGACGTGGCGCAGGTTGAGCAGGAGTTTCGACATGGCGCCCATCATACGTCCACGGGCTGTTCCGACATCGTCGTGGGGTCTGCGCCGATTCCTGCAGGGTTACGCACTTGCGATCCTTTCCCTGCCGCAAACGGCGGCGTTCCCACCAAGGTTAGAACAATGGGCATTTTCGGTATCCCCGTCCTTCTCCTGGGCTCCACCCAGGTAGCCGACCTGCAGCTCAACACCCAGGAAATCACATTGCTGGGCTGATCAACGGATGAGCACGCGAGCTGCAGCCGGATGACCGCCTGCAGCTCTCTCACTGCCGGCATGCGACCGCACCACGCCCGGCGGACGACGCTCACCCAGCGCCCTGACGGGCCCCCTTTCAACGCGAGCGTAGCGACCATGAGCAGCCCCAGCATTCCTGAGGAACGTCAGTTCAGCCTGCCCGATGCCGAACAACGCATCCGCACGGTGTTTGACGCACTCGATATCGGCACCACCACCACGTTCACCGGCCAGTCGCCGTGTGCAGCACTGACCGAACTGCATGACCAGAGCGGCAAGCTGCTGACCGGAGGATGGGGGAAAGGCCCGCGCGAGGCTGCGGTCGTCGGCTCGCTCTACGAAGCCCTCGAGCATCTGTTGTTGCAGCGCGACGCCTCCCGCGACCTGCAGGTCCGCCCGGTCGAGGCACTGATCCCGCTGCTCGGCCCGGCGCTTACCCGCTACCTTCCTGGCGCTCTGCTGCATGACCAGATCGAAGAAACCATCGCGACGCGGCAGTACACGGCGCTCGCTGGCCAACCCGACTTTCCCTATCCGGTCGCGCTTTCGGCGCCGACCTATGTAGACAGTCCGCTGCCGGAAGACAGCTTCGATTACACGCCCTTACGGCGGTACGCGAGCAACAGCGGCACGGCAATCGGCGGCAGCCGGGACGAGGCACTGCTGCATGCGCTCAATGAGTGTGTCGAGCGCGACGCCCTTTCGCTGTTCCTCCTCACGCACTTCTTCCATGCCCGGGACGTGCCGCTGCACGTGGTGTCGCCTGCCGGGCTGCCCGCTGCCGAGGCGGAGCTGTACCGGCAGACCAGTGAAGTACTGGATGCAGGGATCTGCCTGCTCGATATTTCCGCTACACCCGGCATCACCTGCTGCCTGGCCGTCGCACATGTCCTTCATGACCACGCGCGCCTGTATGGTGCCGGTGCCTCGCTCAACCCCGCCCACGCTGCGCGTCGCGCCCTGCACGAATTGCTGCAGTCTCACCTCGCCCTGGAAAGCCAGGCCGCTCCCGCGCGCGCGGGACGCGCCGCCCCCGTGCACCCTGTGCAGATGCTGCAGCACTGGCCCCGCCTGCACTCCAGCGCAGCGATGGATATCGAAAGCCGCCTCGAAAGCCAGCCGATCATCGCGTCAACGCTGGCAGACCAACCAGCGGGACCCTTGAAGTCACAGATCGAGCAGATTGCCCAGTGCCTGGCGGCTGCAGGACTGGTAGCGGGATACCACGTGATCCACGCGTTCGACAATGGCATCACGCTGGTCAACGCGGTGGTGCCCGGCTTCGAGCGCTTCTATCTGGTCACGCTGGGCAACGTCGTGGTCCCTGGCCGACGTGGCGGCGCGCCGGAGCCCCCGTGCTGACGGGAGGCATCCGCCAGGAAACTTGATCTGGCGCCCGATGCGCTACCCTTGCGTCCCCTCGCCTTGGATACCGCCCATGCGCCGCCTGCTCGCCCCTTTGCTGCTGTCCCTCACGCTGGTCGCCTGCGCACCGGCCGGCCCGCCACCGGGAGGCAGCCTGACGGCGTTCGAGACCATCGACACGGTGACCGGCACCGGCCCTGAAGCCGTCCCGGGCAGCACCGTGTCGGTGCATTACACGGGCTGGATCTACGACGAGCGCACCGAGAGCAAGCACGGCAAGACCTTCGACAGCTCGGTCGACCGTGGGCAGCCGTTCTCGTTCGAACTGGGCGCCGGCCAGGTCATCCGCGGCTGGGACGAAGGTGTGGCCGGCATGAAGGTCGGCGGCAAGCGAACGCTCATGCTGCCTCCGGACATGGGTTACGGCGATCGCGGTGCCGGGCCGATTCCCGCCGGCTCCTCGTTGGTTTTCGATGTCGAGCTGCTTGATGTCAAACCACGCTGAAGCGGCAGGGGGCCGCCGCGTCGTCGTGGTCGGTGGCGGCCCCGCCGGCCTGTTCGCCGCCGAGCAGCTGCGCGCTGCGGGGTTGGACGTTGACCTCTACGAGGCCAAGGGATCGACCGGGCGCAAGTTCCTGATCGCTGGCAAGGGAGGCCTGAATCTCACCCATTCCGAAGCGCGCCCTGCATTCGATGCCCGCTACCGACGCCAGGCGGACCTTGTGGGCGGCTGGCTGGACCAGTTCGGTGCCGAGCACCTGCGGACCTGGGCCGTTGGCCTGGGTGTGGACACCTATGTCGGCAGCTCTGGCCGTGTTTTTCCGGTTGATCGCAAGGCTGCGCCGCTGCTGCGTGGGTGGGTCAGACGGCTGAAGGACCAAGGGGTCCGCTTCCACGTGCAGCACCGCTGGACGGGCTGGGATGGTGCGGGCCGGCTGTGCTTCGAGACCCCCGATGGGCTGTACCAGACCGCGGCCGATGCGACCGTGCTGGCGATGGGCGGCGGCAGCTGGCCGCAGCTGGGGTCCGATGGCGCCTGGGTCGCCCCCCTGCAGGAACGAGGCATCGAGATCGCGCCGCTGCAGCCGGCCAACTGCGGCTTTGATGTGGCGTGGTCGCCGTGGTTCGTCCAACGTCACTCCGGCACCCCGTTGAAGGCGGTCATCGCACATTGGTTGGCAGAGGACGGCCAGCCACGGCAGCAGCAGGGTGAATGCGTGGTCAGCGAGTACGGCATCGAGGGCAGCCTGGTCTACGCGGCGTCAGCCGACCTGCGCGAATCCCTGCGCGTGACCGGCAGCGCGACGTTGTGGTTGGACCTGGTTCCCGGCCGTGATCAAAGCCGCCTGCTGGCCGATCTCGCGCGCCCGCGCAAAGGGCGCAGTTTCGGCGAGCATCTTCGCCGGCAGACCGGCGTTGACGCGGTCAAGGCGGCCCTGCTGTTCGAGTGCCTGGGCAAGGACGCAGGCCAGGACATAGCGGCCGTGGCGGCGACGCTCAAGCGCCTGCCTGTGGTACTGCAGGGGCCACGTCCGCTGGCCGAAGCGATCAGCACCGCCGGCGGTGTCAGCCTGGCGGCCGTGGACGCACAGCTGATGCTGCATGACCTGCCCGGCGTGTTCTGTGCTGGCGAGATGCTGGACTGGGAGGCGCCTACCGGCGGGTACCTGCTGACGGCCTGTTACGCCAGTGGCCTGCGCGCGGCCCAGGGCGTCATTGACTGGTTGGCCCGCACAGCCGCCAGCTAGGCGCACGCTTCAACCGGCAACCCATCGGCCCAGCCGGCTGAAGCCGGCGTTACACCTCGCCGGGTGCCCCAGGGTCAGCGCGATTTGCTTGCGCGCAGCGCCCGGATCCGGGCTGGCGGCTGGAAAGAATCGCTGCGTGCATCGCCCCAGAAGTCGTGGAAGACAGCGTGGTCCGGTACCTTCCGCAGCAGTTCACCGGGTGAGAGGTAGCGATACAGCGAGGCGAGCGAGCGGATCTCCACCGGCGACACCCGCCGCAGAATGTGCTCCGGCCCCAGCTCGGCCGGGTCGTTCAGTCCAGCCGCACACAGCAGTTCGCGCAGCGCGTTCATGGTGTGCCGGTGGTAGTTGTGCACCCGCTCGGCCTTGTCGGTCGGGTCCAGGCTCTTCCAGCGCTTCGGATCCTGGGTGGCGATGCCGGTCGGGCATCTGTCGGTGTGGCAGCTGAGCGACTGGATGCAACCCAACGCGAACATGAAGCCGCGCCCCGCATTGCACCAGTCCGCGCCCAGCGCGATGATCCGCGCGATATCGAATGCACTGGTGATCTTGCCCGCCGCACCCAGGCGGATGCGATCGCGCAGATCCAGACCGACCAGCGTGTTATGCACCAGCAGCAGGGCTTCGTGCATCGGCACGCCGACGTGATCGACGAACTCGGCCGGCGCGGCTCCGGTACCCCCTTCCGCCCCGTCGACCACGATGAAATCCGGCAACAGACCGGTCTCGCTCATGGCCTTGGCGATACCGAACCACTCCCACGGGTGGCCGATCGCCAGCTTGAAACCAACCGGCTTGCCCCCTGACAGTTCGCGCAGCCGTGCAACGAACTGCAGCAGCTCGACCGGGGTGGAGAACGCCGAGTGCCGCGAGGGCGAGACGCAGTCGACGCCCATCGGCACGCCTCGCGTGACCGAGATTTCGGCGCTGACCTTCGCTGCAGGCAGCACCCCGCCATGCCCGGGCTTGGCGCCCTGCGACAGCTTGATCTCGATCATCTTGACCTGGTCGTGCGTGGCATTGGCGACGAAGCGTTCTTCGCTGAAGCTGCCATCGTCATTGCGGCAGCCGAAGTAACCCGATCCGATCTCCCACACCAGGTCGCCGCCTTTCTCGCGATGGTACGGCGAGATGGAGCCTTCGCCGGTGTCGTGATGAAACCCGCCGCGGCGTGCGCCCTCGTTGAGCGCACGGATGGCATTGGCCGACAGCGAGCCGAAACTCATCGCCGAGATATTGAACACGCTGGCCGAATACGGCTTCGCGCAGTTCGGACCGATCAGTACGCGAAAGTCGCTGTGACCGATCGTGGTCGGTGCCATGGAATGATTGATCCATTCGTAGTCCACGGCGTACGCGCTGCGCAGGGTACCGAAGGGCACGACGTCCATTTCATTCTTGGCGCGCTGGTAGATCAAGGCGCGCTGCTGCCGCGAAAACGGAACATCCTCCAGATCGCTCTGCACGAAGTACTGGCGGATCTCCGGGCCGATCGATTCCAGTCCGTAGCGGAAATGCGCGAGCACCGGGTAATTGCGCCGCAACGTGCTGCGTGACTGCAGCAGGTCCCACGTGCCCAGCACGATCAGGGCAGCGCTCAGGCCAACACCCCAGTACCAGGCCGTCCAGTACGAGGCCAGCCAGAGGCTGACCGGAAACAGGATGATGGCGAGCGCGTAGGCCAGGTAACGGTGCATGGCGGTCCTCATTGCGGGGCTGGCGCCAGTTTACGCGTCCGACCGTCAACAACAGGCCAACCGGTCAGAGGCGCCCGTCGACCCTCTCGCGCGGCCATACCGATTTGACGTCGTAGACAACGCCACCGGGTTTCAGCAGCGCATCGATCTGCGCGGCATCCATGCGCACAAAGCCTGCATGTGCGACCGCCAGCACCAATGCGTCATAAGCGCCTGCCTGCGGCGTGGCGACCCAGTGCACCTGCGCGTCTGCCAGCGCGGCAGGCCCGACCCAGGGGTCATGCACGTCGACCTGCGCGCCGCTGGCCTGCAACTGCTGGGCAAGTTCCAGCGCGCGACTGTTGCGCAGGTCGGGACAGTCTTCCTTGAACGTCACGCCGAGCACGCAGATGCGCGACTGCGCCGGGGCACGCCCGCGCGTCTTCAGCAGCGACAGCACGCGTTGCGCGACGTGTGACCCCACCCGGTTGTTGACCTGGCGTGCGGTATGGATGAGGTCGGGGTGGTAGCCCACGCTTTCCGACTTGTGCAGCAGGTAGTACGGATCCACGCCGATGCAATGGCCCCCTACCAGGCCGGGCCGGAACGGCAGGAAGTTCCACTTGCTGCCGGCCGCGTCCAGGACGTCCTGGGTATCGATGCCCAGCTTGTCGAATATGAGCGCCAGCTCGTTGACAAGGGCGATGTTGACGTCGCGCTGGATGTTCTCCACCACCTTGGCCGCCTCGGCCACGCGCATCGACGGTGCCGGAAAGGTGCCCGCCGTGATGATGCGCCGGTAGAGCGCATCGACGACCGCCGCGACCTCGGGCGTGGAGCCCGAGGTGATCTTGCGGATGTCGGCGAGGCGGCGCTTGCGGTCACCCGGGCTGACCCGCTCGGGGCTGTATCCGCAGTAGAAATCCTCGTTGAAACGCAGTCCCGAGCCCGCCTCCAGCAACGGAATGCAGACTTCCTCGGTCGTGCCCGGATACACCGTCGACTCATAGACCACCAGATCGCCCGGCTTCAACACAGCGGCCACGCGCTCGCTGGCCGAACGAAGCGGCCCGAGATCGGGCTGCTCGTGTGCATCGATCGGCGTGGGCACGGTGATGATGTAGACGTTGCAGGCGGCCAGTTCAGCGGCATCGGCGCTACAACGCAGCAACGCCGCGGCGGCCAGTTCGTCGTCGTCCAGTTCCAGCGTGTGATCGTGGCCCTGCTGCAGCTCCTCCACGCGCGTTGCGTCGATGTCGAAGCCGAGCGTGGGGACAAGACGCCCGAAGGCAACGGCCAACGGCAAGCCGACATAGCCGAGACCGATGATGGCCGGGCGCGGCGACGCGGCGGCGGCGATGTCCACACTCATGCGATGCCGGTCCCCGCGCCGGTGCGGCTTGAATTCTGCATTGCGCACCCGCCTGACGATCAAAAGAGGCACAAGGGTAACCGCCTGGCCCGGCGCTGACCACGGCCGGAGGTCAGGAGCCGAGGCTCACCGCGGCCGGCTCCAGCTCGCCCTCGTCGCCGGTCCAGGTTCTCAGCAGCAACGGAAAGCCCAGCGCAGGGGCCGCGTCGTCGGCCTCCAAGCCGTCCCACGGCGCGTCAATGATGCGCGACAGCGCGGACGGCTCGATCTCGCGGTTGGCCATGGTCCAGCGCGGAAACCAGCGCGCCGGCACCCGTCCTTCGGCGAGCGTGTGGAGTACCTCGTGGCGGGTGGCGTTGGCCACGCGAGCCTTGACCGAGGCAAGGCCGTCGCTGGGCCCTTCCAGATACTGCAGGAAGCGCTCGCCATCGAACATCAGTACCCCGGTCACACCGGCCATGCGATTGAACGCAGTGGCGTCGGCGAGCAGATGGTCCAGCTCGACCGGCGCGAGTCCCGCCCGGGCCCGGCTGACATAGACGAACGCGCGCAATGGCATGTGCTCTCCCCTCCCCTGCAACCCATTGGAATATCGCATGAAGCCCGCCCTATGGATAGGCGCCCCATCACTGCTGTCGACCGCGCCGCCATTCCAAATTCCGCCGACGTGGTGCACCCTATGCGGCGCGGCCCGGATGGCGAAACTGGTAGACGCAGCAGACTTAAAATCTGCCGACCGCAAGGTCTTGCCGGTTCGATCCCGGCTCCGGGCACCACCGCGATGCGTCGCTGCACCCCCTGCCTCCTTCAGATGGCACGCGAGTACTGCGCCGCCGGCACCGTCTGCACCAGATACCGGTCGAAGCACATTGCCAGCAGCCGCAGCAGGGGCCGCCCCGTCGACGTGGCGCGGACCGTGCCGGCATCGCATTCGGCCAGGCCGTCCGCCTGCAGCGTCGAAAGCGCTGCCATCGCCTCGGCGAAATAGACAGGCCACTGCAGTCCGCGCGGCGCACACAACGCCGCCAGATCCACTTCACCGTGGCACATCAGCTGCTGGATGACCTCGGCACGCAGCCTGTCGTCGGCGTCCAGCGCCACGCCACGCCACACCGGCAGCCTGCCCGCATCGACCGCCGCCTCCCAGGCCGGCAGGTCACGGGGATTCTGGCTGTAGCTGCCCGCCACGTTGCTGATCGCACTCACCCCCAGACCCACCAGGTCGGTGTCGGCATGGGTGGTGTAACCCATGAAATTGCGATGCAGCTGACCGGCGCGCTGCGCGCGCGACAGGTCCTCTTCCGGCAGGGCGAAATGATCCACGCCGATGTACTGGTAACCGGCCTGCTGCAGACGCTGCACCGCCAGACCCAATAACGCCAGCTTGTCCTCAGGCGCCGGCAACCGCGACGCATCGATCTGGCGCTGCGCCTTGAACAGATGCGGCAGGTGCGCGTATCCGTACACGGCCAGCCTGTCTGGACGCAGCGCCAGCACCTGCTCCAGGGTGCGGCCGAACCCGCGCGGGGTCTGCCCCGGCAGACCGTAGATCAGGTCCACGTTGACCGAACGCAGGCCCTGGTCGCGGCAGGCCTGCAGGATGTCGAGCGTCTGCTCCACGCCCTGGATACGGTTGATCGAAGCCTGCACCAGCGGATCGAAATCCTGCACGCCGAGGCTGGCGCGGTTGAAGCCGAGCCGCGCCAGATGCGCGATGTCGGCGCGGTCGACGAAGCGCGGATCGAGCTCGATGGAAAAGTCACGCGCGGGCGACTCACTGAAGCGGAAGCGTCGCCGAAGGCCGTCCACCAGCGCCGCCATGGCCTCGCGCCCCAGGAAGTTCGGCGTGCCACCGCCGAGATGGAGCTGGATCACCTCGCGCTGCGGATCGAGGTGCGCCGCCAGGGCATCGGCTTCGGCCAGCACGCGGGTGACGTAGGCATCGCCGCGCGTCGCGTCGCGGGTGATGATCCGGTTGCAGCCACAGTAGAAACACGGGCTGCTGCAGAACGGCACATGCACGTACAAGGACAGGGATCGACCGACCATGTTGCTCGCGGCCAGCGCATCGGCCAGCCCGGCCACACCGAAGCCGTCGTGGAAATGCGGCGCGGTCGGATACGAGGTATAGCGTGGGCCGGGCCGGTCATGCCGGCGCAGGGTCGCCGCGTCGAAACACCAGGCCAGGCCGCCTTCGGCAGGGGAGAACGTGTCCATGCCTGCAGCGTGCGCCAGCGCCGCTGCCGCCGCCTTGACCGAGATCAATTCAGCCGGGTCGCCCGATGATCGGCAGCCCGAGCGAGGGCTGGCGGAGCATGCGGTAACGCTTCCAGAACGTGTCGGCAATGCGTGCGGCGATGTCATCGGCCAGCCGCTGCATGTCCGGGTTGCCGCACTCCGCCGAGGTCTGCCGGAACAGCTGCAGCCAGCGATCGAAAAGATCGCGGTCCATGGCATCGATGGCCATGTGCTTGGACATAGGCGACCCCTGGAAACGGCGCGTGCCGCGCAGCAGGGCTGACCAGAAGTCCACCAGCTGGGCGAGATGTGCCGGCCAATCCTGCACGTGCGCGGTGAACACCGGGCCCAGCCGCGGCTCCTCGCGGACGCGGGCATAGAAGTCGTGCACCAGGCGCGCCACCTCTTTTTCCGTACAGAGGTCAGGCGAGGCAGTGGGTAGCGGGGGCGGGAAGCTTTCCATGGAACGTGTGGGGTTCGGGGTACTCATCATCGCACCCGGCGACCAAACAAGCGCTTGACCAGGATCAAGCATGCCCCATGTCGTGACGGGCATCCTCCTGGCGAGGCCGCCGGCGCCTGTGCACCGTCGGATAAAACGCGCATGTCTGCGTGAGCGGGCGCTGCGACTGGGAGCCCGTCGGCGAGAGGCCCGCCGCCCTCAGTTCGAGCCGGACGGACGCGACGCAGGCTCTGTCGGTGGAACCAGCTGTGCCCGGCGCACGATGCCGAGCTGCTCGATCAAGCGCGCCATGTCATTGGTCACCTCGGTGCGTTGGCCGCCCTCCGGGACGAGCCGCGCGAGCAGCCGTTGATAGCTGTTCCAGAACTCCGGCCCGCATCCGTGACGCTGGTAGCTGTCCTGCAGCTCATCGCGCACCTGCTCAGCCAAGGTCATTGCGCCGTGTTCCATACGACCTCCCATGAAGACGTACCAGCACGGATGCGGGGGCACCCGGCGATTTCATCGTCCCTATCGAATTAGCCATTAATAAGTTGACGGGTCAATGACGCGGCGCCCACTTCGCGACCACAGTGCTGAACCGTTAACGTTCCCGGCGCCGACACGCTCCTCACCAGGGGTGAGTAGGCTGCAGGTCCCGCCTTTTCGACGAACCCCCTATGGAACTGACAGCCCAGCAGCAACGCATTCTGAATGACATTCAGGCCACGAGGCCGGTCTCGCATGACGACGCCACATGGGCTGTCAGCGCGGGCCTTGCCGCGCAGGGTGAGGACGGCGACATCGACCTGACCCAGGAAGGTCGTCGCCACGTGGATAGTACCCAGCTCTGATCCGGCCCGACGGGCGTGCCAGCGCAGGTTGCCGCTGCACGCCACGTGTATCGCGTCGTCGCCCTGACCGAAAGCTCGGCGCACCGTGACTTCCGCTTGACGTTGGTGGTCACCGCACCGGCCCCGCGCGATCTTGGTCGTGAGGCGCTGCCGTGCATGTCCGCCGGTCACGATCCCACTACGCACCAGCGCCCCTGCCCTTTTGCGCATGCGACCTCGCGCGCGCAGGCTCATGGAGTGACTGATGATCAGCGCAGCCCTGCTTTCCCGGATCATGACCTGCCCACTGACCCTTGCCCAGCGTTGGGCAAGCCCTCTGGACATCGCAATGTGTCGATTCGACATTGTCCGTGCCCGACGCATCGCGCACTTTCTCGCGCAGTTGGGCCACGAAAGCCAGAGCCTGCAGCGGCTGCAGGAAAACCTGTCCTACAGCCGCAAACGCATCGGCGATGTGTTCGGCCATCGGCTGTCCGAGCCGGAGCAGCCGTTGTATGTGCGACGCCCGGAGAGGCTGGCCAACCGCGTCTATGCCGGTCGTAATGGCAATGGTGATGAGGCCAGTGGCGATGGCTATCGTTATCGGGGACGTGGGCCTATCTCCCTCACTGGCCGCGCAAACTATCGACGCATCGGCACCTTGATCGAGCACCCGCTGGAGCAGCAGCCGGACCTGTTGGAAACGCCCGAGATCGGCGCATTGGCGGCGGCCGCGTGGTGGCAGCTGATCGGCGCAAATGAAACCGCCGATCGTAATGATGTGCTCGCCGTAAGCCGCCTGGTCAACCTCGGCTCGGCAAACAGCAGGAGCACCCCGGAAGGCATCGTTGATCGGATGAAACGGACCGAGCATGCGCTGCAGGCGATGGAAGAGCATGCAGGCGGCGCGCCCAGATGGCGTCTTTGACCGTGGGCAACGGGCCAAAGCTCTGACACGGTCAGGGCTGCTGATGCAGCGCGGCGTTCAAGGGGTGAGCCTCGCCGTCGCTCCGGGCCTGACGGCCCGCAGGTTGATTCAGGCCGGGGATGCGGCTGACGGGCCGGAGAGCTGCGGGATTGCGGCCGAGACAGGTGTGAAAGCGGCGCGCACGCATACTGCACGACGGGTGATCCCGAGGGCCGGCAATGCTGGAGCCCCTTTCATGCAACGCGGCGTAGCGTGTCCCACTGTCAATTGTTGCGGGACTTCATATGACAGTTACAGGCGCCTTCAAAATCCTCTCTTTCGAGATGATCGACGTAGCGGACTCCCCGCACAAGGTGGTCGACTGCGTCAGCGCGCAATGCCTGCGCTGCAACTACGTTACGACGATAACGGACGGCGCGATTCACCACCTTGCCGGTGGGCTCGTCATCAGATGCGCGAACTGCGGCCGCGAGCAGGCGGTCGCCAATGGCGGCTTGTCACATGGTGGGTGAGCTGGACGTAAGACTCGGTTGCCTTCCGCCTCCGCAACCCTGGCAAACGCACTCGCCACGTGCGAACGCGAGTCTGGTGCGCACAACCGCGTGGCATGGCAGTGATTTGCGCCCCGTCAGAGCCGACGAACATGTCCGCCAAACGCCAGACAAAAAAAAGCCCTGACAGGGTCAGGGCTTCTGATCTGGAGGCCTGGGTCGGAATTGAACCGGCGTACGCGGCTTTGCAGGCCGCTGCATAACCACTCTGCCACCAGGCCGGTGTACAGCTATCCGGGATGCGACCCGGACAAGACAGATCCCTACAGGACCCGTCAGTATTTGGAGCGGGAAACGAGACTCGAACTCGCGACCTCAACCTTGGCAAGGTTGCG
>JAZBLM010000023.1:0-33522 GCA_037033225.1 Pseudomonadota bacterium | reverse complement strand
GTTGGCTTGACGGCCAGCGGCCGTCACTACCGATGCGTCGGCGGGGTTGGCTTGACGGCCAGCGGCCGTCACTACCGATGCGTCGGCGGGGGCTGGCTGACGGCCAGCGGCCATCACTACCGGTGCGCCAGCGGCCGTCGCTACCGGTGCGTCGGCGGCGCCGGGCGGCAGGCGGATGGGCGAACCCGGGCGCAGCAGCAGCACGTCGCGGCCACGGTCCAGCGCGGCCGCGGGCTTCAACTCACCCACCAGGAAGGCATGCGTGTCGTCGGGCCGCAGCGAGGCGATGCTGCCCACGGGAAAGCCCACCGGGAACCGTCCACCCAGCCCCGAGGTGACGATCTCATCGCCCACCTCGACGCCGGCGCTCAACGGAATATCGCGCAGCTCCAGCGTATCGCCGCGTCCGTAGACGATCAGCCGCACGCCGTTGCGTGCCACGGTCACCGGCACCGCATGATCCGGATCGGTAAGCAGCAGGACCGTGGACGTGGTGTTGGTCACACTGGTCACCTGCCCCATCAGGCCACCGGCATCGATCACCGCCTGGCCCACGTGCACGCCATCGCGCGAACCGGCCGCCAGCACCAGGCGCTGCTTCACCGGGTCCAGGTCGATATCCAGGATCGGGGCCAGCTGCACGTCCAGTCCACTGCGCTCGGCCACGTTCAGCAGCTCGCGCAGCTGCGCATTGTCCAGCGCGGCGGTCTGCAGGCGTGTCAGCCGTGCATTGGCGATCAGCAGGCTGTTGCGCAGCTGTCGGTTCTCCGCCACCAGCTGACCATGGTTGGCCGCGTTGTCGCGGACCTGGTTGCCCAGGCGCCCCGGCAGGCCGGCCAGGTTCCACGCCGGTTGTACCAGCACGTTGGCCTGCTCGCGCAGCCGTGCCAGCCAGCCGGCCTGGTCATCCAGCACGATCAGGGTGACGGCCAGGATCAGGTAGGCCAGCAGCCGCAGCGGGCTGGCGGCATCGCCGAGGCGGGAAGCAATGGGAGGTCCGGCGTAGGGTGGCACGATGCAGCTTCAGCAGGAATGGATCAGGGAGATGACACGACGACGCCCCGCCGGTGCCGGCCCGCCCTCAGGGCGGGCCGCACCCCGGAGGGGCGCAGCGCTCGAACCGCTCTGAAGCGGCTTACTCCGGCGCAAAGAACTCGTTGCCGTGCATGTCGACCAGCTCCAGCGCCCGGCCGCCACCGCGGGCGACGCAGGTCAGCGGATCATCGGCCACCTGCACGTGCAGGCCGGTTTCTTCGGAGATCAGACGATCCATGTCACGCAGCAGTGCGCCACCACCGGTCAACACGATGCCGCGCTCGGCAACGTCGGCGCACAGCTCCGGAGGGGTCTGTTCCAGCGCCAGCTTGACCGCACTGACAATGCCGGACAGCGGCTCGTGCAGGGCTTCGAGCACCTCGTTGGAGGTGATCTTGATCATCTTCGGCACGCCTTCGGCGAGGTTGCGGCCGGAGATCTCCATCTCGATCACCTGCGCCTGCGGATAGGCACAACCCAGTTCCACCTTGATGCGCTCGGCCGTCGCTTCACCGATCAGCATGCCGTGGTTGCGGCGCACGTAATTGGTGATCGACTCGTCGAAGCGGTCGCCACCAATGCGCACCGAGGCCGAATAGACAATGCCGTTCAGCGAGATGACCGCCACTTCGGTAGTGCCGCCGCCGATGTCGATGACCATCGAACCGCGTGCTTCGGTCACCGGCATGCCGGCACCGATCGCCGCCGCCATCGGCTCTTCGATCAGGAACACATCACGGGCACCGGCCTCTTCGGCCGATTCCTTGATGGCGCGACGCTCCACCTGGGTCGAGCCGGCCGGCACGCAGACCAGCACGCGGGGGCTGGGACGCAGGAAGCGCGACTTGTGCACCTTCTTGATGAAGTGCTTCAGCATCGCCTCGGTGTAGGTGAAATCAGCGATGACGCCGTCTTTCATCGGACGGATGGTGGTGATGTGGCCCGGGGTACGGCCCAGCATCTGCTTGGCTTCGGCGCCGACGGCCGCCACCGATCGCGTGCCACCGATGGCGCGGTCCTGGCGCACGGCGACCACGGACGGTTCGTTCAGCACGATGCCCTGTCCGCGCACGTAAATGAGGGTATTGGCCGTGCCCAGGTCGATGGACAGGTCATTGGAGAACATGCCGCGGAGTTTCTTCAACATCGAGAAGGTGATCCTGAGGGGTGCGCCATCCCCGCCCGCAAGGGGGGAATCGTGGGCAAAATTTAGACAGGCAAGCCTAACAACCCGCCCCCCTGCGGGCAAGGATATTTCCAGCTGAACCCGCGTATCCACTGGCTTTGGGCACGATTGGTACAGCTTCGGGCCCGCGCGGTGCCCTGCCGGTCCGGGCTGCGCGCTGCAGCGCCTGCCATGCGTGGACGGGCATGCCCGGGCCGACCCGGCGCTACCCTTCGGCCGCTCCAGCCGGTAACCTTTGCGCCGTCGGGCGCCCAAGGGCGCCGTTTGCTTGCCCGTGTGCGGGCAGCACTCCACTCATTCCCGCATAGGCTTACATCGATGTCCGCTTTGATCTGTGGTTCTCTTGCCTTCGACACCATCATGGTGTTCCCGGACCAGTTCAAGAACCACATCCTGCCGGACAAGGTGCACATCCTGAATGTGTCGTTCCTGGTGCCACGCATGCGCCGGGAGTTCGGCGGCTGCGCCGGCAACATCGCCTACAACCTGCACCTGCTGGGCGGCACACCGATCCCGATGGGCACGGTGGGTACCGATTTTGGTCCCTACCGCGAACACTTCGATGCGCTGGGCATCGACCTGTCGCGCGTGCGCGTGATCGAGGAACTGTTCACCCCTCAGGCCTTCATCACCACCGACCACGACAACAACCAGATCACCGCGTTCCATCCGGGCGCGATGATGCGTTCGTACGAGAACCACGTGCGTGACGTCCCCGGCGTGACCCTGGGCCTGGTCGGCCCGGACGGCCGCGAAGGCATGATCCAGAACGCACAGGAATTCCACGAAGACGGCGTGCCCTTCATCTTCGATCCGGGCCAGGCGATGCCGCTGTTCAACGGTCCGGAGCTGCGCACCTTCATCGAACAGGCGAATTACGTAGTGGTCAACGACTACGAGTCGAACCTGCTGCAGGAGCGCACCGGTTGGGACGAGAAGGAAATCGTCAGCCGCGTGGAGGCCTACATCACCACCCGCGGCCCCAAGGGTGCGGTCATCCACACCCCGGAAAAAAGCTATGACATCCCGCCGGCGCACGAGCGCCGCGTGGTGGATCCGACCGGTTGCGGCGACGCGTTCCGCGCCGGCCTGATCCTTGGCATCCAGAAGGGCTTCGACTGGCTGACCATTGGCCGCATGGGCAACCTGATGGGCGCGCTGAAGGTGGAGCACCCCGGCACGCAGAACCAGCGATTCACGTTTGAAGAGTTCAACGAACAGTTCAAGCAGCAGTTCGGTTACGCGCTCAACGTCTGAGCCACGGTTCCGGCAGCGCCGGGCCCTGCCCGGCGGATTGCCCGGAGTACTGCGGCGCCGCTGCGCTCATCGAGCGGGGCGCGACCTGGATATCACTCGTCAACCCAGGCCGCCTGCAGCGCGCGGCAGTCATCGAACCGCCAGTCCGCCATGCCCGGCCACGGATCGCCCGGTGTGTTGACCAGCGCCGTATGCGTGCCGGCCGCCCTGCCTGCGGCAAGATCCATGCGGTGATCACCCACCATCGCTGCGCGTCCGGCCGCGACGCCCCAGCGACGCAGATGCTGGTGGATGCCGGCCGGCGAAGGCTTCGGCTCGGCTTCGTCGCGGCCGATGATATGCACATCATCGAACAGGTCCGCCACCCCGATGGCCTGCAGGGTCCGCTTCGCCGATGCGTGATCGTTGCGCGTCAGGATGCCCAGCAGGCAATCCTGTGCCTGCAGCGCACGCAGCAGTTCAACTGCACCCGGCGCGGCGGACGCCCGCTGCGCCAGGGCCTGTTCGTGCTCGAACAACCAGGCGCGCTTGGGCGCCGCATCCACGGTGGAAAGGCTCGCCAGATGCTGCAGGATGTCTTCATGCGGCGCGATGCCCAGCGCAGCCTTGATCGCCTGGAAATCGTGCACGGCAACCGTCAGGGTGCCGTCCATGTCGAAGATCCAGTGGCGGATTGCGCGCAGCGGCGTCGGCCCGGGTTTGCCGGGCGTCGCGTCAGGGCTCATTTCCAGGGCATCTGGCTGGGGTCGACGCCGCCCGTTTCGAAGATCACCGTACGCGTGCCGCCGGCCTTCACCGGGAACTCGATGCTGAGCGCCTTCGCCTGCCGCGCCAGCTTCCACAGCGCCGCGTTGTCGGTGATGAACATGGCGATCGCTTCATCGGTATCCGGACGCCACGCCGCCATCGCACGCGGTTTGCCGCCATCCACGCTGACCTGCACCCTGCAGCCGCCAGGGCAGCGGAAGTCGCCGGCCTGCAGCACCAGATAGGCGTGGCGCTTCCATTCCGGGTGATCGCGGAACACCAGCTGCACCGGCTTTGGACCGCTGCCATCCACGTCCACGCGTTCCTTGCCGTAGATCGAGGCAGATCGCTGCGTGCCCTTGGTTCCTACGGGGATCTGGTTGTACTGCCACAGGCCCTGCATGCGGCGAAGATTGCGCGCTTCATCGGCCTTGCCCTTGACCTCGGCAAAGCCGGGCTCGATGCGGGCCGAAGCGGCCGTGCCCTTGTAGACGTCCAGCAGCGCCCCGCCGTGAATGCGTGCACGCTCCCAGTCCTGGCTTGCGACGGCAGTGTCGTACTGCGCAGCCACCTCGTCGGCCTTGGCTTCCTTCTGCGCCTGTGCGGCCGCTTCGGCGGCCTGCTGCGCCTGGCGCTCGGCTTCGGGGTCGCTGCAGGCGGCCAAGGACAGCCCGCAGGCAATGGCGAGGATCAGGTGTTTCATGCGGACTCCGCGTAGATTCTGGAGCTCCTACTTTAGCGCCGACCACCCATCGTGGTGCGCAGGTCAGCGCACCGCGCGCCACCAGTGCGTCGACGGTGCCGGTACACCGATATCCAGGCGCTCGCCCATTGCAGGCGCGGCCAGGATCACGCCCTTCTGCTGCGCCAGCGCGGTGATGCGCTCGAACGGTTCTGTCCATGGATGCAGCGCGAGGTCGAAGGTGCCGTTATGGATGGGCATCATCACGTTGCCGCGCACGTCCAGGTGCGCCTGCAGGCTCTGCTCCGGCTGCATGTGTACATCGGCCCACTGTGCATCGTAGGCGCCGGTTTCGATCAAGGTCAGGTCAAAGGGTCCAAACCGCTCGCCGATCTGCGCGAACCCATCGAAGTAGCCGCTGTCACCGCTGAAGAAGATCCGCTTTTCGCCGCTGTCGATCACCCACGACGCCCACAGCGTGCGATTGCCATCAGACAGCCCACGGCCGGAGAAATGCTGCGCCGGGGTGGCGGTGATCGTGAGCCCGTCCACCTGCGTGCCCTGCCACCAGTCCAGCTGCTGGATCTTCTCCGCCGGCACCCCCCAGGCCTGCAACCGGTCCCCCACGCCGAGCGCGGTGATGAAGTGCGCCACCTTCGGGGCCAGCGCGCGGATCGCATCGTGGTCGAGATGGTCGTAGTGATCGTGCGAAATGATCACCCCGGTGAGCGCGGGCAGGGTCTCGATATCCAGCGGCGGTGCATGGAAGCGCTTCGGCCCCATGAATGACAGGGGCGAAGCGCGTTCGGAGAACACGGGATCGGTCAGCCAGAAGTGGCCGCCCAGCTTCATCAGCATCGTGGAATGGCCCAGTCGCCAGAGGCTGTCATCCGGTGCATCCAGCAGGTCCTGACGCGTCAGCGGCTGCACCGGGATGGGGGCCGCCGGCGTGGCGTCCTTCGGCTTGTCGAACATGAAACGCCACAACACGCCCAGCGTTCCGACCAAGCCCAGCGACGACTTGCCCGTTGGGTTGTGGAAGCGCCCATCGCGGAACTGCGGCGACGGGTCGTAAGAGGCGGCAGGGTGTGCACCGCAGGTCAGCAGGCCAAGTGTCATGGCAATAAGCACCGTGGAAAAAAGAAGGAAGCGCGGCAGGCGACGGGTCATTCGGGCTCGCCCCGAAAAGTACACTTGAGAGTCTACTTCCATCTGAAGAAAAGTAAACTGAACGGTATAAAATAGACCCATGACCCTGTCCAAGCGCCCTACCCGCCTCACCGACCGCAAGCGTGCTGCGATCCTGCAGGCGGCCGTCGCCGAGTTCCGCGCCTACGGCTTCGCAGCCACCAGCATGGACCGCATCGCGGCAAGCGCCGAGGTATCCAAGCGCACTGTCTACAACCATTTCGCCAGCAAGGACGAGCTCTTCACCGCCATCCTGTGGCAATTGTGGGAAGCGAGCCAGGCCGTGGAGGTCGTGGACTACGTGTCATCGCTGCCGCTGCGGGCGCAACTGCTGAAGTTCACCACACAGAAAATGCGGCTGCTGTCTGACCCGGCCTTCATTGATCTGTCGCGGGTGGCCATGGCCGAGCTGGTCCACGCGCCGGAGCGCGCACGCGCGATGATGGAGAAGCTGGCGGAGAAAGAAGAGGGTCTGGCAACGTGGATACGTGAGGCGCAAGCGGATGGCCAGCTGCGGACGGACATCGCGCCCGCAGAGGCGGCCCATCAGCTGCAGGGCATGTTGAAGGCGTTCGCGTTCTGGCCGCAGGTGGCGATGGGCCAGGCGCCGTTGGCGTCGGCAGCGCAGCAGCGGCTGATGGAAGACTGCGTGGACATGTTCCTGGCGCTGCACGCAACCAAAACCCGGTAAACCCAAAGGCAGCAGCAGGAGCTGCTGCCAACGTCGCCTGCGACGGCCCGGAGGGTGCCGGTCAGGAAGACCGGCATAAGGCAGCAGCGGAAGCTGCTGCCAACCTCGCCTGCGACGGCAACGCGTGACGACCAACCGTCTTCAGCCACCCGACATTACGACGTGACGGCCAGCGGCCGTCACTTCTTGGCGTCGGCCTTGGACAGCATGTCCTGCACCGAACCGGTGGTGATCGGGTGGTAGCCCGGCTTGGCCTTCTCAAAGGCTGCCTTGGCAACCTCCAGGCCCTCCGGCGTCTTCACCAGCTCGGCGTAGATCGGCATGATCAGCTTGCGCCGACCGACGCGTTCGATGAACTCCGCCGCTGCCGGCGTTGCCTCGGCGTAGCCGCTGCGGATCGCCAGCGGGTACCAGCGCATCGCAATCTCACCGTTGGGCGTGCCGGTGAACTTGAACACGCGGTCCAGCTCGGCCAGCTTGTCCAGCGGCTGGGTCCCGCCAAGGCCATCGATGAAGCGCACCCACTCCTGCGTGCTCCACTCAGCCGTCAGCTGGTTGCTCGGTGCCTTGCCGGTGCCTTCCCACGCGATACGGGCCGTATCGACGTTGCTGAAGTTGCGTGACTGCGCCTTGGCCGCGAACGCCGGGATGCCCGGTTCGTCGAGCCATGCCTTCAGTTCGGCATCGGTCACAGCGCCAGGCTTCTTGTCGAGCAGGTTCTTCTTCAGATACTCGACGAACTGGTCAGTGTTCGCGCTCTGGAAGGCATGGTCGTTGAACCAGCCACGCAGGAAGGGATCGAACACCTCGCGGCCAAAGCGCTGTTCCAGGAACTCGAGGAACCACGAACCCTTCACATAAGCCACCTGGCTCAGCGCTTCGTCGGGATCACGTTCATTCAATGGCGGCAGCGCCAGCGCCTGGTCGGCCGGGCTCATGTCCTTCACTTCGGCCAGCAGATCGGTCTGGTCGATCTGGCGCTCCATCTCGGCCATTTCCTTGCCATACAGCGCTTCGGTGATGCGGCCCTGGACGTAGGTGGTGAAGCCTTCGTTGAGCCAGATGTCCTTCCAGCTGGCGTTGGTCACCAGGTTGCCCGACCAGCTGTGTGCCAGCTCATGGGCCACCAGCGAAACCAACGACTTGTCACCGACGATCACCGTCGGCGTGGCGAAGGTCAGGCGCGGATTCTCCATGCCGCCGAACGGGAACGACGGCGGCAGCACCAGCATGTCATAGCGACCCCAGCGGTATTCACCGTACAGCTTCTCGGCCGCACCGATCATCTTCTCGGTGTCTTCGAATTCCTTGGCCGCCTTGCCGACCATGGTGGGCTCGGCCCAAACGCCGGAACGGCCTGAGATCGGCTCGAACACCACGTCCCCGGCGGCGATGGCCAGCAGGTAGGACGGGATGGGCTGCGGCATCTTGAACGTGTAGTCGCCGTCGCGCGCCGCCTTGGGATCGTTGTCGGCGCTCATCAGCACCATCACGTCGGGACGGCTGGTGACATGCGCGCTGTAGGTGAAGCGCACGCTCGGCGTGTCCTGAAGCGGTACCCACGAACGCGCGTGGATGGCCTGCGACTGGCTGAACATGAAGGGCAGCTTCTTGCCTTCGGTCATCGACGGCTCAAGCCACTGCAGGCCCGACGCCGTCGGCGCCGTGTTGTAGGTGATCTCCACCCGGGTCGGCTGCTGGGGGGCTTCGATGCTGAGCTTGCTGCCGAACACCTTGTCCACCGGCGCCAGCACGAACTGCAGCGGACTGCGCGCGCCGTCGGCCGCGATGGCCTCGACCTTCGCGATGGTCAACTCGCGGGTATCGAGGATCAGCTGGCTGGCCTTCTTGTCTTTCCACTCCAGGGTGTAGGTGGCGGTGCCACCGATCTGCCTGGCGTCGAAATCCAGCTTCAGGTCGAGCGCGATGTCCTTGATGACGACCTTGTCCGGTTCGGCATAGGAGCTTTCATCGTGGCTGCGGTTTTCGGCGTTCACGGGGGCGGCCGGGGCCTTCTCGGCGGTCGGGGCCGTGGCAGCGGGGGCTGCAGGCTCCTGGGAGCAGCCGGCGGCAAGCGCCACGGCCAGGGGAATGAGCAGGAACGGGGTACGCATGAATCGAGACCGTTTCAGGGGTAAACCGCGATTTTACCCCTGAACCACCCGTGGCATGCGATTGACGGCCAGCGGCCGTCACTACCGGGGCTGGCTGATTGACGGCCAGCGGCCGTCACTACCGTTTACAGCTTGTAGCCGGAGTGGATCGATACGATGCCCGCCGACAGGTTCTTGTAATGGCAGCGTTCGAAACCGGCCTCGCCCATCATCGCCTTCAGTTCGTCCTGCGGCGGATGCTTGCGGATGCTCTCAGCGAGGTACTGGTAGCTGTCCGAGTCACGCGCGAACAGGCGGCCCAGCTTCGGCAGCACCTTGAACGAATGGAAGTCATAGATCGGCTTGAACCAGTCCAGCGTGACTTCGGAGAATTCGAGCACGCGCGCCTGCCCGCCCACCTTGAGGACACGATGCATCTCGCGCAGCGCTGCGTCCTTGTCGGTGACATTGCGCAGGCCGAATGCAATGGTGACCAGATCGAAGCTGGCATCCGGGAACGGCAGCGCCTCGGCATTGCACTGCACGTAGTCCAGCCCCAGCACCAGGCCTCGGTTGGTCAGCCGGTCGCGGCCCACCGACAGCATGCCGGCGTTGATGTCCCCCACGACCACGGCGCCTTCCGCGCCCACCCGCTCTTTGAGCAGTGCGGCGATATCGCCGGTGCCGCCCGCCAGATCGAGTACGCGGTCGCCCGGCTTCACCTGGGCCGTGGCCACGTAATAGCGCTTCCACACGCGATGGACGCCCAGGCTCATCAGGTCGTTCATCAGATCGTAGTTGCGCGCGACCGAGGTGAACACCTGGCCGACCAGCTTCTGCTTGTCCTTTGCATCGACATCGCGGAAGCCGAAATGGGTGGTGCCGGACTTGTAGGGGGATTCGCTCATGCGGCGATTATCGCACTGCTGGGGGCCCACGACACCCCCTGCCGGTATCATGATGGCTCGACTTGACGGAGTACCGCATGATCACCACCCCCGACTACGCCGCTCTGCTGCAGACGGCCATCGCCGAAGCCCGCCAGGGCATGGCCGAAGGCGGCGTGCCGATCGGTGCGGCGCTGTACCACAACGATGGCCGCCTGCTGGGCTGCGGGCACAACCGCCGCGTGCAGGAAGGCGATCCGTCCGTGCATGGAGAAACGGACGCGTTCCGCAAGGCCGGACGCCAGCGCGGCTACAAGGACACCATCATGGTGACCACGCTGGCCCCCTGCTGGTACTGCAGCGGACTGGTGCGCCAGTTCAACATCGGCACGGTGGTGGTGGGTGAATCCCGCACATTCCAAGGGGGGATCGACTGGCTTCGCGAGAGCGGCGTGAAGGTGATCGATCTGGACAACCAGGAGTGCGTCGATCTGCTCGGCGACTTCATCCAACGCCATCCGGACATCTGGGACGAAGATATCGGAGAGTGAGCGCTTGCTGAATTCTTAAGACACAGCCGCTGTTCGACACAGGGTTGACGGGTAGTGTCGCAGGAAACGATATGACGACGCTGATTGCACCTGGCAATGACGCTGCGTGCACCAGCTGATAGCGATGATCGGGTTCAAGCCCACCGTTACTATCAGAAGAAGCCGAGCCATGCGCGCAGATGTCCCCAACGTACCTCCGGTCATCGATGTGGAGGCAGAGCTGAATCACTGGCGCCAGCAGCATGCCAAAGGCGCCATGGGCCCCGGGTCGTTCGGGCACTTCGTACCGTGGATAAAGTTCGCCTGCGATTCGCTGATCACCCATCCGCGTGCGAGCGACGAGGAGCGCGGAGAAGCTTTCCAGAGGCACTACGCACTGCAGATCATGCCGCGCCTGACCGAGGCGCAGGCGCGTGAGTTCGTCCAGCAGGTCTGGGACCATGTCTATGTGCCGAGCAGGATCCCCAGCACGGACCGGCCACGCCTCATCGCCTGAAAGTTCAGGGAATCTGGCGGCTCTCGGTCGTCCAGACACGGAAATATTCGCTTGTCCTGCTTCCCCCCAGCGAGAACGTTGCCTGGACATTAGGGAAGAACAGCGTCCCGCGCCCGACGGTGTCTGCCGTCTTCACCAGACTGAAGACCCATGTCGTGGCAGTCGAGCTGACCGTACCGGGGCCGATGGTCATCGACTCTGGATGGGTGAAGTCATAGTTGCCTTTCTGGATCCGCCACCCGAGACCTGCAACCGTGGACGGCCAGTAGCCCAGGCTGTAGTTGTTGACGCCGCTGAGGTACTGCTGGTCGTTGCTGCGACCTGATGAGCCGCATTGCGCGTAGGCATACGCAGGCTGGTAGAAGGTATGCGTCCACACGACGGTGCCGACCGGATCGCTTTCATCGAGCTTGATCACGGGCGGCGGCGAATACTGCTGGATGCGCGTGGACGGCGGGTTGGGCGTGGCACGGCAGTCGGCCGCCTGCGCTGCGATCGGCAGGGCGAACGAGAGGGCTGCGGCGCACGCGAGGCGCAGCGGCTTCGTCGTGGAAGGCATTGCCGGTTTCCGGGTGATACGGGCCATGGGTATATCCTCTGGATTGAACTAGGAGCCTCAGTGCGATGCATGTACTGCACCTGCATCGCGACTCCATCTTTCCAGTGCGGGTGGCCTTTCCGGAATGCGGGAACACCGCCTGCGGTTGTCGGAATCTGCAGCGTGGCTGCGCAGGTGGCGCGCTGCCGATCCGATGACGGCCAGCGGCCGTCACTACCCTTGGCCCTGCCCGATGACGGCCAGCGGCCGTCACTACCTTGGCTGACTCAGCTGCGTTCGCGCCAGCCGCCGCCGAGGACCTTGTACAGCGTGATGCGATTGGCCTGCTGGGCCAACACCGTCTGCAGCTGGCTCTGCTGTGCGCTGTAAGCGGAACGGCGCGCGTCGAGCAGGCTGACGAAGCTGTCCAGACCCGCGTCATAACGCGCCTGCGACAGGCGCTCGGCCTGCGTCGCCGCGTCAACCAGGGCCTGCTGCGATGCCACCTGCGCATCCAGGCTGCCGCTCAGGGACAGCGCGTCGGCGGTTTCACGGAAACCGACCTGGATCGCCTTCTCATACTCGGCCAGGGCAATGTCACGGTCGGCCGTGGCCACGGCGAGGCCGGCCCGCAACTTTCCCCCCTGGAAGATCGGCAGGCTGAGGGTTGGCAGGAAGCTCCATGCGCGCGTGCCGCTGTCGAACAACCCGGACAGCTCGGTCGAGCTGCTGCCGACGGTGCCGGTCAGCCGGATGCTCGGGAAGAACGCCGCGCGCGCAGCGCCGATGCTGGCGTTGCCTGCCAGCAGCGTGTGCTCGGCGGCCATGATGTCCGGCCGCCGCAGCAGGACATCGCTGGGCAGGTCGGCCGGTGGCGGGGCCAGCGCCAACAGCTGCAGGTCGGCGCTGCCGTCCGGCAGCAGGGTCTCATCCACCGGGCCGCCGATCAGCAGTGCCAATGCGTTGCGGTCCTGTTCGAGCTGGCCACGCAGGCGCGCCGCATCGCTGCGCGCGGTCTCCACCAGCGTCCGCGTCTGCGCCAGCTCCAATGCGGAACTGCCGCCTCGCTCGAAGCGGGCCTGGGCCAGCCGCAGTGAATCTTCCTGGCTGGCCAGGGTCGCTTCGGCGACACGCAACAGCGCGCGGTCGGCGCCGAAGGTCATCCACGCCGTCGCGGTTTCTGCCACCAGCCCCAGCTGTGCGCTGCGGCGGTTGGCCGCCACTGCGAAGTACTGCTGCAGCGCGGCCTCGCTGAGGTTACGCACCCGGCCAAACAGGTCCAGTTCGAACTCGGTGATGCCCAGCCCGGCGGTGACCTGCTCGCTGACCGGCACGTCGCCGCCGGCACGCTGCATCTGGGCCTGCGCATTCACGCCAGGCACGCGGTCCGCGCGCTGAATCCGATACTGGCCGCGCGCCCGTTCCACGTTCAATACGGCCACCCGAAGGTCGCGGTTGTTGGCCAGGCCCTGCGCGATGACCTGCTGCAGACGCGGATCGGTGAAGAAGTCGCGCCAGCCCAGCTCGCCGGCATCGGCGACCTGCACCTGGCCGGCGTGCGCGGGCCATTGCGCCGGGACCGCCGGCGCCACGTCGGTCTGCGCCGGGACCAGGCTGGCACAACCACCCAGGCCGAGGCTGGCCGCCAGGGCCAGCAGGAGAGGCATCTTGTTCATGCGGATTCGCTCGACTTTGCTGCGTCGCGCAGCCTGCGGTTGAACAGCTTCTGCACCACCACGAAGAACAACGGAATGAAGAACACGCCGAGCAGGGTGCCGGCCAGCATGCCGCCCAGCACGCCGGTGCCGATCGCGCGCTGGGCGCCGGAGCCTGCCCCCGATGCGAGCGCCAGCGGCAGCACGCCCAGACCGAACGCCAGCGAGGTCATGATGATCGGCCGCAGGCGGTCGCGTACCGCGTGCATGGTGGCTTCGACCAGACCTGCGCCCTTCTCCAGGTTTTCCTTGGCGAACTCCACGATCAGGATCGCGTTCTTGGAGGTCAGGCCGACCGTGGTCAGCATGGCGACCTGGAAGTAGATGTCACGCTCCAGTCCCATCAGCGTGTTGGCCAGCACAGCGCCGAGGATGCCCAGCGGGGCGACCAGCAGCACCGAGGTCGGCACGCTCCAGCTTTCGTACAGTGCAGCCAGGCAGAGGAACACGATCAGCAGCGACAGCGAATACAGCAACGGCGTCTGCGAACCCGCCTGGCGCTCCTGGTAGGACAGCGCCGTCCACTCGATCTCATAGCCGGGCGGCAGGTCCTTGGCGATGCGCTCGATCTCGTTCATGGCATCACCTGAAGCGACGCCGGTGGCCGGCTCGCCCTGGATCTCCATCGCCGACACGCCGTTGTAGCGTTCCAGCCGCGGCGAACCGAAGTCCCAGCGCTTGCTGGCGAAGGCGCTGAAGGACACCATTTCGCCGGCACGGTTCTTCACCGACCAGCTGTTGAAATCGTCCGGGTTCATGCGGAACTCCGCGTCGGACTGCAGGTACACGCGCTTGACCCGGCCACGGTCGATGAAATCATCGATATAGCTGCTGCCCCACGCGGTAGCCAGCGTGTTGTTGATCGAGGTCATGTCCAGGCCCAGTGCGTTGGCCTTTTCCACGTCCACGTCGATGCGCAGCTGTGGCGTGTCTTCCTGTCCGTTCGGACGCACGTTGGCCAGCAATCTGCTCTGCCCCGCCGCGCCCAGCAGCTGGTTGCGGGCGTTGAGCAACGCGTCGTGACCCTGGCCGCTGTTGTCCTTCAGGAAGAAGGTGTAACCCGAACCGATGCCCAGCTCCGGCATCGCGGGCGGCGGGAAGGCGAAGATGAAAGCGTCCTTGATCTGTCCCAGCGCGCCCATCGCACGTCCGGTGATCGCGTCGACACTCGCGTCATCGTCGCGGTCCTTCCAGTCCTTCAGCTTGACGAAGGCCATGCCGGCGTTCTGGCCCATGCCGGCAAAGCTGAAACCCTGCACGGCGAAGATCGATTCGATGGCCTCGCTTTCATTGTCCAGGAAGTGGTTTTCCAGCTTGGCCATCGCCTCCAGGGTGCGCTCCTGCGTCGCGCCGACCGGCGTCTGCACCAGCGCCATCAGGATGCCCTGGTCCTCATTGGGCAGGAACGAGCTGGGCAGGCGCACGAACAGGATGCCCATCACCAGTGCCAGCGCAGCGAAGATGCCCATGAAGCGCCACGGCCGGGCGATGATGCCCTTCACGCCACGCTGGTACTTCTCGCTGGAGCGGTCGAAACCGCGGTTGAAGCCACCAAAGAAGCGACCCGACCAGCCTGTGTGGGCCACGTGGTGTTCGCCTTTCTTCAGCGGCTTGAGCATCGTCGCGCACAGCGCCGGGGTCAGCACGATGGCCACCAGTACCGACAGGCCCATCGCCGATACGATGGTGGCCGAGAACTGCCGGTAGATCACCCCGGTGGCACCGCTCATGAAGGCCATCGGCACGAACACCGCCGACAGCACCAGGCCGATGCCCACCAGCGCGCCGGTGATCTGGTCCATGGACTTGCGCGTGGCGTCCAGCGGCGACAGGCCTTCCTCGGCCATGATGCGTTCGACGTTCTCCACCACCACGATGGCGTCGTCCACCAGCAGGCCGATCGCCAGCACCATCGCGAACATGGTCAGCATGTTGATGGAGAATCCAAGCGCGGCCAGGATGCCGAAGGTTCCCAGCAGGACGACGGGCACCGCGATGGTCGGAATCAGCGTTGCGCGGAAGTTCTGCAGGAACAGGTACATCACCACGAACACCAGCACGATCGCCTCGATCAGTGTCTTGATCACGCCCTTGATCGAGACCTGCACGAAGGGCGTGGTGTCATACGGCACCACCGATTCCAGGCCCGCCGGGAAGGTGGCCTTCATGTCCTCCAGGGCGGCCTTCACCCCGTTGGCGGTGTCCAGCGCGTTGGCGCCGGTGGCCAGGGTGATCGCGATGCCGGTGGACGGCTTGCCGTTGTAGCGGGTGACGAAGTCGTAGCTTTCCGCTCCCAGCTCCACGCGGGCGACGTCGCCCAGCCGCAGCTCACTGCCGTCGGTGCCGCCGCGCACCAGGATGTTGCGGAACTGCTCCGGGGTCTGCAGGCGGTCCTGCGCGTTGATGGTGGCGTTGAGCTGCTGCCCCTTCACCGACGGCGCACCTCCCAGCTGGCCGATCGCCACCTGGGCATTCTGCGCGGTGATCGCGGCGGTGACTTCATCCACGGACAGCTTGTAGGTGTGCAGCTTGTTCGGGTCCAGCCAGATGCGCATGGCGTACTTGCCACCGAACACCTGGATGTTGCCTACGCCCGGTACGCGGCTGAGCGGATCAACGACGTTGGAACCGACGAAATCGGAGATGTCGTTGGCATCCATGCTGCCGTCGTTGGAGACGAAGCCGATCACCTGCAGGAAGCCACTGCTCGACTTGGCCACGTTGATGCCCTGCCGCTGCACTTCCTGCGGCAGCAGGGGCATGGCCAGCTGCAGTTTGTTCTGTACCTGCACCTGCGCGATGTCCGGGTTGGTGCCCGATTCGAACGTCAGGGTGATCGTCGCCTGGCCATTGGCCGAGCTGTTGGACGAGAAGTAGATCAACCCGTCCAGGCCTTTCATGTTCTGCTCGATGATCTGCGTCACCGAGTCTTCCACCACCTTGGCCGAGGCGCCCGGGTAGGTAGCGGAAATTTCCACCGCAGGCGGCGCCACTTCCGGGTACATGGACACCGGCAGCTTGATCACCGCCAGCGCGCCGGCCAGCATGATGATGATGGCGATCACCCACGCGAAGATGGGTCGATCAATGAAGAAACGTGCCATGGAGTTCTCCGCTTACTGCGCGTCGGGGGCGGTGGACGCCGGGGCGGGAGCCGCAGCGCCCTGCGAGCCGGCTGTCGCCGCCGGCCTGGCAGCGTCGCTTCCCTGCTCCGTGGCCTGCACCGGCATGTCCGGTGCGATCTTCTGCAGGCCCTCGACAATCACTTTGTCACCGGCCTTCAACCCATCTTCCACCAGCCACTTGTCACCCAGCGCGCGGCTGACCTTGACCGGCCGGACTTCCACCTTGCCCTGCGGGTTGACCACCATCGCGCTGGTGTCGCCCTTGGCGTCGCGCGCGATGCCCTGCATCGGCACCAGCACCGCGCCGTTGCGCACCCCACCGCCGATCACTGCACGTACGTACATGCCCGGCATCAGCACGCCCTCCGGGTTGGCCACCTTCACCCGCAGTCCGTAACTGCCGGTGGTCGGGTCCACGCTCACTTCGGAAAATTCCAGCGTGCCCTTCTGGTCGAAGGTGCTTCCGTCGTCCAGCAGGATGGTCACCGGCAGGGTCTGGTTGTCCTGCAGGCGTCCGGCGGCCAGTTCACGGCGCAGCTGCAGCAGCTCGGCGGCCGACTGGGTCAGGTCCACATAAATCGGGTCCAGCTGCTGGATGGTCGCCAGGGCCTCGGTCTGTGCGGCACTGACCAGGGCGCCCTGGGTGACCGATGACTTGCCGATGCGCCCGCTGATGGGTGCGGTGATGCGCGCATAGCCCAGAGTGACGTTGGCCGCGTCCAGTGACGCCTTGGCCGCACCGACATCCGCCTCGGCCTGCTTCTGCGCCGCTACGGCGTTTTCCAGATCCTGGCGGCTGACGGCATCGACC
Organism: Pseudomonadota bacterium; assembly: GCA_037033225.1. Taxonomy (GTDB): domain Bacteria; phylum Pseudomonadota; class Gammaproteobacteria; order Xanthomonadales; family Xanthomonadaceae; genus Stenotrophomonas. The sequence continues at coordinate 16,520 of JAZBLM010000023.1, read as the reverse complement.
TTGGCCAGCTCGGTGATCCGCGCTGCGCTGAGGCGCGAGGCATTGGCGGTGGCTTCTGCACGCGCCAGCTGCGCACGGGCGTTGTTGGCCTGCGCGCGGTAGCTGGCGTCGTCGATCTGGTACAGCGGCTGGCCTTCCTTGACCAGGCTGCCTTCGGTGAACAGGCGTCTGCCCACGATGCCGTTCACCTGCGGCCGGACTTCGGCAACCAGGAACGCGGTGGTACGACCCGGCAACTCGCGGGTGAGCGCGACCGACTCGGCTTTCAGGGTGACCACGGTGACCTGGCCCGGTCCCTGCGGGGGTGGCTGCTCATCGCCCCCACCGCAAGCGGCGACGGCCACCGCGATAGCCAGCGACAGGGCAATGGGACGGATACGCGCAAACGTCATGGGGGGAGGTCTCGATATCAGGAAGCGTCGACCGGGGGCGCTGCGGCCTACAGGCATGCAGGAAGACCCACGGCAATCATGGGCCGGAAATATACATACATGCTTGTTTGTTTGTAAAGCGCTATCATTGGCCTTGATATTCCACGCAATTGCTGAGCAATGGCCCGAAAAACCAAAGAGGACACCCAGGCGACCCGCGAAGGCATCCTGGACGCCGCCGAGTCGTGCTTCCACGAGCACGGCGTCGCGCGGACGACATTGGAAATGATCGGGGCACGCGCCGGCTTTACCCGCGGCGCGGTGTACTGGCACTTCAAGAACAAGACCGAAGTCCTGGTCGCGGTCATCGAGCGGGTCCGCCTGCCCTTCATGCAGGAGCTCGACCGGGCAGCCACCGAAGCGCGCGACACCCCCGTGCTGGACCTGCGCTCGGTCATCCTGGGCTCCCTGAATGACCTCGCCGACGACCCGCGGCTGCGCAACACGATGGAAATCATGCTGCGCAGCGACTCCTCGGCCGACAGCAAAGTGCTGGCCGACATGCAGCAGGAGGGCTTCCGCGATGGCCTGGAGCGCATGGCCCGCGCCTTGCGCCGCGCGCACCATCTCGGGCAGCTCAAGCCTGGCGCGCATCCGGACGTGGCGGCGCGGATGCTGCACGCCACCGTGCTGGGCGTGCTGCATGGGGCGATGGTGGAACCGGAGCTGATGGACATCCGGCGCGACGGCATGCTGGCGCTGGACATGACGCTGGCCGCCTACGTTCGTGACGGCGTGTTCGTGCCCGGCAGCGCGCCGAGCGTCATCGAGCCCCTGCCCCCGACCGATGGCGCAGTGCCCACCTGAGCGGCGCCGGTGTCAGGAGGCTGGCTGTTCCAGCAGTGCGTGTGCGGGGTGCAGCGCGCCATGGTCATCGACCCATTGGAAATCGACCCGCGCCTGTGTCGGCGGTGCGCTCAGCAGGAACTCCCGGCTCGACATCGGCAACACCACGCCATTGCCCAGCTGCAGGCTGCTCTCCCCGATCCGTCCGTCAGCCAGGTTGAGCACCCATGGCGACCGGTTGCGCACGCAGACCGCCCTGCCCCGCGCTGCCGGCATCCAGTCGACCTGGGCGAGTCGGTCCTGCTTCCCGCTCTCCAGCACTGCGGGCCGGTAGATCAGCTTGATGCGCGAGCGCACCCGTATGTCCAGGCGGTTGGCCTGATCCGTCACTGCGGATGGCCGCTGGCCTTCCGACTTGCGCGGAATCTCCATCAGGTTGAGCCAGAAGAGTGATTCCCGGTCGCCCGGCAGGGCATCAGGCCTGACTCGCTGCACCCGCAGCGGACGGCTCGCACCGGCCTCGACGCGCAGCAGCGGTGGGACCACCTGGAAGGGCGTATCGATCAGCTCGGGCGACACCTGCGTGCGGCCATCGTCGATCCAGGCCTGGATCAACGTCGGCGCGTCGTCGTCATTGCGTACGTTGATGCTGCTGCTGCCCTCGGCTTCCCGCAGGACCATGCGCGTGGCCGACAGCGCCGTGGCGGCCATCACGTCGGTTGCGGCCAGGGCCGAACAGACCAGCACCGCGGCTGTCCTTGCACGCAGGCTGCATGGCAGCGGGCCGAGGCCGTGAAACGACGGCAGGCTCACCGGTACTCGATCCTGACTTCCATCGCCGATTCCACCGCACCGGGTGTCACCGTCGGCTGGGACTGGTACAGCCGCGCACTGAATCCGAGGTCCACGTCCGGCGTGCCCGGCGCCAGCCCGATCAACTGCTGGGCGAAGGGCACCGACGGATTGACTGCGTGATCGTGATAGCGGTCCCAGAGGTCGACGAGCACGCCGGTCGCCCCACCCGGCCGGATCGCCAGCATTGGGCTCCCCGCGCCGATATCGACGCCATGAACGGGCACGACCTGGTAAAGCAGCTGGCTGTAACCGCTCGGACATCCGCGCAACGGCAGGTTGAAATCCACCCAGGAGGTCACGGAACCGACGCCACGGAAACCGGACACCAGGTGATTGCCCAAGTCCACCGAGATGCTGGCTGGCACGGTACAGGCAGGGCCGAGCGAGGAATGCAGCCGACCCGGATCGAAGGTCATGCTCGCCTGCACCGTCCCGCTGGCACCGCGCGCGAACAGGTCACCGACCACGAACGGGACGGCACTATAGTCACCGACCGGCATGTCGCCGATGCGGATGAAACGCGCCGACAGTGCAGCGGTGGCATTGCGCGAAGAGGCGCCGCTGCGGACGATCACCTCCATGCCGGTCCGCAGCGCCACATCGCGGCCATCTGCCGGGTCCTGCAGGCGGAGGATCACGCCAACACCCGCGATGCCGGTGTCGAATACGCTGTAGGTCTGACCGTCTTCGCTGTAAGAGCCCACGCGCGCCGGCGCGGACACCTGCACCCCGTAGGCCATGTTTCCCGCAGGTTCCGGGCAGGCAATGCGTTCGCTGCGCCCGGACGGGACGGGAATCGTCAGCCACGGTGACGCCGGCGCACCGACGGCGACCGCATTGGCCTGCACGGTCGTCTGCGATGCGAGCACGTAGCGGGTCTCGCTCGGCGCGTCGGCGCTGCAGGCCTGCGCATGCAGGTCCGTCGATGGCAGCCATGCCATCGCCGCGAGCAGACAGCCGAAGGCCGCAGAACGATCGCGGCCGCCCCCCAGGTGCCCCGTGGTCAGACGCATCAGGCGCCTGCCTGCTGCATGGAAATCATTCATCGTGCTTGCTCCCGTCACGGCCCGGCATATCGTTCCCTGCAGGGGCCTGGACATCCGCGCCCCTGCATGTGCTTTTCAGCAACAGCGCGTCGGACGCTGTTGTCAGGTCATAGTCCACCGTGCACTGCTGGTCAGGCTGGTCACCCCACCGCACCGACAGCGTTCCGCGCGTTTCGATGCCACGTACCCAGAGCCGGCTGGCCTGGCCTACAACACCCACCACCTCACCGCGTTCGTCCCGGACATCCAGGCCGAACGGAAGCGGCTGCCCGTCAGCCCGCGCGGCTTCGATCAGCGCGCTGCGGCCGCTGCTGGTCGGCACGACCAGCTTGACCACCGCCCCCGCCGTCGGCACGCCGACGACGGACGCTGCCTTGAGCTCGACGTCCAGCGGCAGGCCCTTGGGATCGACGGTCACTTCGTTGCGACGGAAGGGCGTCATGTAGGGCACCACGGCATAGCCCCGGGCATCGGTCTTCACTCCGACGGTGCTGTCCAGCACAGCGCCGGCCGCGTCGGGGACCTGCACCAGGGCCAGCGTATCGCCCAGCTGCTGGGCGAAGGCGATGCCTCCGGCATGCACTACCACGCCGCCGCTGGCGCCCATGCTCAGTCCGCGCATGCCATGCGATTGCTGGCTCACGCCCGCGTTGAGGCTGGCCACCGACGCCTGATAGCCCACCCCTGCGTCGTAGCTGGCGTCACCCGCGCTGCGGCTGATCGCTCCGTTGTAACTTCCCTGGCGCCGCTCGCCGAAGACCCCGCTGACGCCCACGCGCGTATCATCACGCCCCTCAGCACGTCGGTTCAGTGCCGCGGTCATGCGCGGTGCATTGCTGCGGCTGCCCAACGGCAGGGTCACGTTGAGGTGGGCGCTGTTGCCCTCGCGGACCGGCTCACCCGGTGCTGCACGCTCCCTGCTCCGCTGCACGGAAACACTGTAACTGGCCGGTCCCAGCGTGTTCGAATAACCCACGGAGAAGTTGGTGCGCCGTTGGCGCAGGTTCCAGTAGTCCACGCTGCTGCCGCTGGCAAACAGGGTGCCGCCCCTCGCCCCCAGCGGCTGGTTCAGGCTCAGGTCCAGGCGGCTGCGCTGGCGGGCTATCGCATGGCCGTCCAGGCCTTCGCCGATGTCCTGGCGCAGCCGCGTGGCGTCATTGAGCGTGAGATAACCGTCGGTCGAATAGCGGTAGGCACCCAATGATACGTAGGTGTCGGTCGCAGCAAAGCGCCTGCTGTAGGCCAACCGGTAGGACCGACCCTGCAGGCGTCGCGTGGACGCCGCCGACGCAGAAGGCATGCGCGTACGCGCCGTGGTGACGTCACCCGAAAAGGCACCCAGAGGGGTATTGATCGCCCCGCCAGCCAGCATGGCCTGGTAGTGCCCGTCCGCGGTGACACCGCCGTAGCCGGTGAACACGTTGTTGAAGCCGTGGCGCAGGGTCGCCTCGGCGAACGTCGGTGCGTCCCTAATCCAGGGATCACGAAGCTGGCCCACCGTGGCACTGTAGCGCTGCTGTCCGGCACGCAGCAGTTCCGGCACGGCGGCGAACGGCACCACGAAGTGCTGCACGCGTCCATCGCTCTCGCTGACTTCCACCTCAAGATCCCCTGCGTAGCCGGTGCCGTACAGGTCGCTGATCTCGAATGGACCGGCAGCGACGTTCGCCTGGTACAGCACATGGTCCTGCTGGCGGATGGTCACGCGCGCATTGGTCTGTGCAACACCGCGCACGATCGGCGCGAAGGCGCGCTGCGAATCCGGCAGCATGCGCGGATCGGTACTGATGCCAACACCGCGGAAACTGACCGCTTCGAACAGGTCACCCCGCGTGCTGGCTTCACCCAGCACCAGCTCCGCGCCCCAGCCGGCGATCGAACGCTGCGCGTAGGAACGGCCCGCGCGATAATGCGGCGGCCTGTTGCTGGAACGCGCGTAGTAGCCGTCGTGGCGCAGGCGCCAGGCGCCCACGTTCACCCCTGCATTGAGCACGACGCCGGTGGCGGTGCGGGCGACACCACCACCCTGCAGGCGCTGGTGGCTGATGCTGTACCCCAGCACGCCGGCATTGATGCCGCTGTCCCACAGCTCGGGACTGACCCAGCCACGTGGATCACGCGACAGCCAGGCCTGCGGAATGGTGACATCGAGGACCTGCTCGCCCGGATCGAATTCGGCCGAAGCCTGCGGAACATAGCGCGAGAGCGGATCGCAGAACGTCGCCTCCGGCAGCGGCTGGACCTCGACCACGCCGTCGTCGTGTGGCTGGCCTGCTTTCGGCAGGCGCGCTGGATCCACGCCGAGCACGTCCACCATCTCCGGCGAGTAACAGACCGCTACCGAGCCGTCCGGCAGGGCACGCAGTTCGACATCACGTCGCCCTGCCAACGTGCCATTGACCTTGATGTCGGCCCGATAGATACCGGGCAACAGCCCGCCGCGCTCGAAGCGGCTCAGATCGATCATGTCGGCGTGCGCGCCCTGCAGGAAGCGTGGATTGAACTCCACGCTGGGCGCGCCCGTCGCCAGTCCGGGTATCAGCGCGGCCACCACAGCCGACGCCAAGCGGCAGGGTGCGATGGCAGGGGGAGAGAAAATGCGCAGACACATGGCAGGTTCCAGAAAACAGGCTGAAGCAACGGCCTTCCCTGCCAGCGGAACGGGCGGGGGCGGCCGGGAGGATCGGGCAGGCGGCGGCAGGACGCCGGGCCGCTGCGAGGCTACGGATCCAGCGGGATCGACTGCGCGATCTCCCCGCCCTGATCGTTGAGGTAGGTGAACTGGACGGTACCGCCATCGGGGCGCGCGCCCAGTCCTTCGATCGCATACACGCGGCTGGACAGCGGGGCGATCATTTCCACCTCTTTCGCCCGATGGTCGATGCCCTGCACGCGCACGCCCAGCTTCGAGAAATGAACGTAGTAGGGCGTCGGGTTGGTGGCCTTCAGCGACCAGCCACCGCCATCGGGCTGCACATTCCATTGGAGCCTGCGTGCAGCCGTCGCTACGTCGTCCAGGCCCGCTGGCCGGTAGATCAGTTTGATCCGCGTGCGCAGGCTGAACTGCAGGAAGTTTCCGGTCGCCACCTCTTCGGCGGAGGGTGCCGGGGGAATGTCCAGCACGTTGAGGTAATAGATGCTCTCGCGGTCCTTCGGCAGGTCCGCGCCGGTGAACAGCAGGCGCATCGCCTGCGTCTTGCCGCCATCCAGGCGGAACACCGGAGGGCGCAGCAGGAAGGGGGTATCCGCATCTTCCGGCGCCATCTGCTTGTCACCCGCGTCGGTCCACGCCTGTACCAGCGACGCACGCTGGCCGACGTTTTCCACGCGAACGGTGATCTCGCGCTGGTCACCGGGAAATATCTGGCGCGTTCCGTGCACGATGACCTGCGCACCGGCGGTGCTGCTGGCCATCAGGGTAAGCGCGAGCAAGGAAGCAAGAGAACAGGTACGGAACAGCTTGATGACACGTGACTCCTGTAGCGGTGCGACGACAATGACCGGGGCACGGAGGTGCCCCGGTCGGTCTGGCCCTGATCCGTGGATCAGTTGTAGTCGACGGTGTACTCGACGTTCGCTGCCACCGCACCGGCCTTAGCGGCTGCCGTGGCGTAGTACTCAGCGGCGAAGTCGACCTGGGCGATGCCGTTGGCGTCCAGGTTCACGCGTCCGATGCTCTTCGGCGAGGTGCTGTCGAGGGGCTGATCGTCGGCCGTCAGCAGGCCGACCTGCACGTTCGTCGCCGGGTCGGCAGTGGCGACGTTGTTCAGGCGCCCCGCCGTGACGTCGGCGGTGCGGTTCTGGTTCAGCTCGAGCGCGACGCTGGAGGCCATGCAGGGACGCGCAGCGCTGCCGATCACCACAGCGACCGGGGTCTTGCCGGCAGTGCTGCCGGCCGTGCTCAGCGCGGTCGTCGGTACGGTCGGCAGCACGATGGTCGGGTCACCACCGGGTACGCTGCTGCCCGGGAAGGTGACATCGCAGGTGGTATCGGTCACGCGGCCATTGAAGGTGATCGTGCCGCTCTGGGCCGATGCGGTGGCGGAAATGCCGAGAGCCAGGGCAGCGGACAGAGCGAGGACAAGCTTGTTCATTGTTGTTTCCAAACCTCAAGTGACAGGAAGTGAAGTGCGTGCGCGGGCGCCCGATGCAGCAGCGTCCGCCCATGCGCGGGGACCGCTTTACGGATAAAGCAGCGTGTACTCCAGCGGTGCCTGGAAGACGCCGGCAATGGCGTCGGCGCCATCGGCGTAGTACTCGGCGAAGAACGAGATGTCCGAGCCGTTCCCGCCCGGGCTCCGTACCGGCGAGGTCCAGGCAGTGGCCAGGTTGATCAGCGTGTCATTGGCATCGCGCAGGCCGACCACCGCATTGGTTCCGTCGACTGCCAGCGCCTCGTTGGCCAGGCGGCCGTTACGCAGGCGCGAGCGGTTTGCCGGATTCAGCTGGACCCGGACGCCCCCCTCCATGCAGACCGGATCATCGCCTTCAATGTGCACATTGACGGGCGTCCGTCCTGCGCTCTGCCCCGCTTTGAGCGAGGCCGCCGAAACGGTGGGGAGGCGGATCTGCGGATCGTTGCCGATCACGCCGTTGAACGACACTTCGCAGGTCGTGGACGTCACGCGACCGTTGAAGGTGATGGTGCCACTCTGGGCATGCGCGGCCGCAGCGGCGCCAAACAGCACCAGCACGGCGGGCAGGAGGACAACAGGCATTTTCATCTAGGGGTTTCCTCGGTGTTGCAGCATTGATGTTCCGAACGCCAGCGTGCGGCGGACCCGGCAACACATGCTGCGTGCACGCGCACTGCCGCCCTGTAGGACGCGGCTGAGGCATGACGCCTGCCTCGCGTTTACTGGCACCGATCACACTCGGCGTTTGAGCCAGCGCACGCTCCTGCGCTATCGACGCCTCCCGTTTCACTTTGCTCGTGCTGCCGATCCGCCGGTTGCGCCACGCACATAAAGAAGGCGCCCCGGAGGACGCCTTTGCACCACGGATGCATCAGTAATAGATGACGTCGTACTGCACCGAACTGGTCACCGTGCCGCCGGTTGCAGCGGCGGTGGCGTAGTACTCGCCGGCATAGGTGAGCCGCGTCCATCCCGTCGTCGGCGGGATGTCGCGGATCTGCGAATTGCGGTTACTGGACAGATCGATGTCGAGCCCGCCGTCATCGACGTTCAGCAGCGCCAGCTCGACATTCCCGGCAGTCCCCCGATTCTCGAGCCGCCCCTGCGCGTTGACGTTGCCGTTGTTGCGGAATCCCAGCTGCACGCGCTGCGCCAGGCATGGCGTGTCAGCGCTGCCCACGACGACGCCGAAGTTGAGCCGTCCGGCGCGACTGCCGGCGGTGGCCAACGCAGTGGCCGGAACGGTACGCAGGGTGATGGTGCCGTCGCCGCTGCGGCTGCCGTTGATGTCCACCACGCAGGTGGCCGCGACAAGATTGCCGGTGAATGTCACCTGCGTGGTCTGCGCCGTGCTGTTGCCAGCGACCAGCAGCGTGCCCAGCAGCATGCCGTATCGAATATCCAAGATGCGCTCCCTATGGCCGGCCCGGGACGGGCCGTGTTGCAGGAAGCCTAGGAGGGCGCGTCGGGTCCTCACATCGGACCCGACCGTAAGCGCGGGTGCGCCACCGGGCGATCCGGCAGCGCGCGATGCTCAGAGGATATAGCGGCTCAGGTCGGGATCCTTGACCAGTTCGCCGAGGTGGCTGTCCACATAGGTGGCATCGATGCTGATGGTGTGCCCGCTGCGATCAGGTGCTTCGTAGCTCAGCGAATCCAGCAGCCGCTCCAGCACGGTATGCAGACGGCGGGCACCAATGTTCTCCTGGCGCTCGTTGACCTGGAAAGCGATCTCGGCCAGGCGATCCACGGCTTCAGGAGTGAAGTCCACCGAGACCCCTTCGGTGAGCAGCAACGCCTCGTACTGTTTGGTCAGTGCCGCCTTGGGCTCGGTCAGGATGCGCACGAAGTCGGCCTTGGTCAGTGCGCCCAGCTCAACGCGGATCGGGAAGCGACCCTGCAGCTCCGGAATCAGGTCGCTGGGCTTGGCCAGGTGGAACGCGCCGGAGGCCACGAACAGGATGTGGTCGGTCTTTACCGTGCCGTACTTGGTGGAGACGTTGGAGCCTTCCACCAGCGGCAGCAGGTCGCGCTGCACGCCCTCGCGGGAGACGTCGCCACCGCCAACGTTGTCACCCCGCTTGGCGACCTTGTCGATCTCATCGATGAACACGATGCCATGCTGCTCGCAGGCTTCGATGGCGGCCGATCGGACGTCATCCTCGTTGACCAGCTTGCCCGCCTCTTCTTCCTGCAGCAGCGGACGGGCGGCCTTGATTGTCAGTGTGCGCTTGTTGGATTTCGCCCCGCCCAGGTTGGCGAACATCGACTTGAGCTGTTGACCCATTTCTTCCATGCCCGGCGGGGTCATGATGTCCATGCTGACGTTGGCCGCGATGTCCAGCTCGATCTCGCGCTCGTCCAGCTCACCGTTGCGCAGCATGCGGCGGAACTTGATCCGGGTCTCGTTGTCCTGCGCCGAGGGTTCGTTCCGTGCCGCCTCCGGGTCGAAACCGATGCCGCCGCTCCGCCGGGGGAGCAGTGCGTCCAGGATGCGGTCCTCGGCGCGCTCTTCGGCCTGCGTCCGCACGCGTGCCTTGGCCTGCTCGCGGTACAGCTTCACCGCCGTGTCGGCCAGGTCGCGGATGATCTGCTCGACGTCCTTGCCGACATAGCCGACCTCGGTGAAGCGGGTCGCCTCGACCTTGACGAACGGTGCGTTGGCCAGCGTGGCCAGGCGACGCGCGATCTCGGTCTTGCCGACGCCGGTCGGACCGATCATCAGGATGTTCTTCGGCATCACTTCATCGCGCAGCTCGGCCGGCAACTGCATGCGGCGCCAGCGGTTGCGCAGGGCGATGGCGACGGCGCGCTTGGCGTCGTGCTGGCCTACGATATGACGGTCCAGTTCCTGCACGATCTCGCGCGGCGTCATGGAAGCGGAGGTGTGATCGAATTTCTGCGGCATGGGGTACTCACGGATTCGTTGTTGGCGGTGCCGGCCACGGATGTTCGAAGCGGCACGCAGATCGGAGGTCACGCACTGGCCAGCACAGGGCCAGCGCTCGCGTCACAGCTCTTCGACCACCACGTTTCGGTTGGTGTAGATGCAGATGTCGCCGGCAATACCGATGGCTTCGCTGGCGATCGTGCGCGCATCCAGCTGCGTGTGCGCCATCAACGCACGCGCGGCCGACAATGCGTAGGAACCACCGGAGCCGATGGCGATGATGCCGTCTTCAGGTTCGATCACGTCGCCGGTACCGCTGATGATCAGCGAGGTGTCCTTGTCCGCGACGGCCAGCAGGGCCTCGAGCTTGCCGAGGCGGCGCTCGGTGCGCCAATCCTTCGCCAGTTCCACCGCAGCGCGCTGCAGCTGACCGTGCTTCTCAAGCTTGGCTTCGAACAGTTCGAACAGGGTGAAGGCGTCTGCGGCCGCACCGGCAAAGCCGGCCAGGACCTGGCCGTCGCGGCCGAGCCGGCGCACTTTGCGCGCGTTGCCCTTCATCACGGTGTGGCCGAGGGTGACCTGGCCGTCACCGGCGATGGCCACGTGATCGCCGCGGCGCACGCAGACGATGGTCGTGGCGTGGAATACGTTGGGGTTCTGACTGGGGTCCATGGAGCCTCCGGGGGTTCACTGCAGAGGTGGGGCCGGCACCGGGACCTTCAACCCACATGCGACGTCGAGGCGCATGGTTGCGATTCAGTTTCCGCATACGACGGGTGCCGTCGGCACGCGCCGGTACGCCGCGGCGCTGGCCCCGCATGGCCAGGCGCTGCCCCGGGGCGCCCTGCTGTGTCGGGAGAACGGAGCCGCCGAACGTGCCTTCAGGAGCGGCGTTTCGCGCGCGGATGCGCGGCGTCGTAAACCTTGGCCAGGTGCTGGAAGTCCAGATGCGTGTAGATCTGGGTGGTGGCGATGTCCGCATGCCCCAGCAGCTCCTGCACACCACGCAGGTCTCCGGACGATTCCAGGATGTGGCTGGCGAAACTGTGCCGCAGCATGTGGGGATGCACGTGCTTGAACAGGCCCTGGCGCTGTGCCAGCTGCTTGATCCGCAGCTGTACGGCACGCTGGCTGATCGGGCCGTTGCGACCGGGAAATACCGGGGCGCCGGGCGAACCGTCGGTCTCGGCGCGCCACGCCTGCAGTGCCTCGCGCGCGGGGCGGCCGACCGGAACGCGCCGTTGCCGGTTGCCTTTACCGGTGACAGTGACCAGCCCGCTGTCGAAATCCAGGTCACGCCAGATCAAGGCACACAGTTCGCTCAGGCGAAGTCCTGAGGAGTAGAACAGCTCAAGCAGCGCGCGATCGCGTCGGCCCAGTCCGTCGTCGTCTGCCGCCAGTTCCACCAGCTGCACGGCCTCGTCCGCATCCAGTACCTGCGGCAGCCGGCGCGGCGCGCGCGGAGCCTTCAGCCCGAGTGTCGGATCGCGCTGCATGCGGCCGTGCTTGAGCTGCCAGGCATAATAGCCACGGCAGGCGGACAGGCGCCGTTGCAGGCTGCTGGCGGACAGGCCGCGCCGGTGCTCATCGGCGATGAAGCAGCGCAGCTGCTCACCGTCCAGCGCGTCCACGCTGCCGTCCCGTTGCGCTGCCCACTGCTGCAACGCCTCCAGGTCACGCCGATAGGCGTCCAGCGTGTGCGCCGACATGCGCCGCTCCACGGCCAGGTACTGCAGGAACGCGTGGACGTGATCGCCCATCAGCTCAGCCGAACCGCTTCAGCGCCACGGCCAGCGACTCGCCCATCATGCGCAGGAACAGCGTTCCCATACCGGGGTAGAAGCGGTTCGGGTCGTGGCTGCCCACCGCGATCAGGCCGACGCCGGGCAGCGGCAGAAGCGCCGTGGTCTGGATCTCCTCGGCACGCGCGCCGTACAGCACGGCGTTCTTCTCCGGCTGCAGGCGCCCGCAGATCGGCTCGCCGTCCTTCAGGCAGTCGCGGAACGGGCCCAGCAGCGGACTGTCGGCAGCAACCACCTGCAGCCATGGCGCCTGCTCCAGCCCCGCAACCGGCCCATGCACCACCAGTCGCACCAGGTCACCGTCGAAATCTTCTTCCAGGGTGGCGGCCATCGCGCGCAGCGTGTCGGCGGCGGTGTGCTGTTTCATCAGCGCCAGCGTCAGCTGATGGGTGCGCACCGCCAGCCGTTCGTTGACCTGCGCCGTGTGGCCCAGGTCAGCCAGGCGCCGTGACAACTCGCGGTTCTTGTCGCGCAGTACGTCCAGCTGGTAGCTGGCCAGCGACGCGGTCGGACCGTCGTCGCGCGGCACCACCAGGGTCAGCGCCAGGTCCGGGAACTGTTTCAGGAACCCCGGATGACGCCGCAGCCAGGCAGCGACTTCGTGGGCAGCCAGCTTGTCCGTGTTCTCACTCATGCAGTCCATTCTCCTTCGAAGACGAATGCGCTTGGTCCAGACATGATCACGGGATGGCCCTCGCCTTTCCATTCGATGAGCAGCTCCCCCCCCGGCAGGGCGATACGCGCCTGCGGACCCAGCCGGCCACGCTGCATCAGGGAGACCGCGGCTGCACAGGCACCACTGCCACAGGCCAGCGTCTCGCCGACACCCCGCTCATAAACGCGCAGCCGGGCATGATCGGTGTCCAGCACCTGCGCGAAGCCGACGTTCACCGACTCCGGGAACGAGGCGTGCTGCTGCAGCGACGCGCCCAGGCGCTCGACCGGAGCCGAATCGACCAGGCCGACCTCGATCACCGCATGCGGGTTGCCCATGGAGACCGCACCGAAGCGGACCGTCTCGCCCTGCACCGGCAGCAGGTATTCGCCGCGCGGATGGGCGAAGCCGATCAGGGGGATCTGCGCCGGATCGAATACCGGCACGCCCATCTCCACCGAAAAGCGGTTCTCACCCAGCGCTCGCACGGCATGGGTGGCCAGCGGGCTGTCGATGCTGAAGGCGTCACCCTGGGCATCCCCGTTGCGCACCAGCCAGGCGGCCACGCAGCGCGCGCCGTTCCCGCACTGCTGCGACGCCGTGCCGTCGGCATTCCATATGCGGTAGGACGCCACCGAATCCGGGGCGCGCGGGGCTTCGATGGTGATGATCTGGTCGCAGCCCACGCCGGTGTGGCGGTGGGCCAGCCGACTGGCCAGCGCCGGCGACGGCGGCGGCGTCCCGTCACGCAGGTCGATCATCACGAAGTCATTGCCCGCTCCGTGCATTTTGCTGAAACGCAGCTTGCCCGACGCCTCACTCATCCGTGCCGCCCGTGTCATCGTCGATCTGCGGCGTAACCGGATCGGGCACGCTGCCCGCGTTGCCGGCATCGGTGTCCTGGTCTGCCGGCGGCGGGGCATCGTCCGTGGCCGGCGCCTCCACAGGCTCGGCGACTTCCTCTACCGGTACCGGCTTCTGCGGCATGACCAGCGGGCCCTTGTTGCCACATGCGGCAAGGAACAGCAGCGCGGAGGCCGCCAGCGGAATCAGGATGAGGTTTCGGCAGGAAATAGTCATGCCCCGAGTGTAGCGCCGTGCCCTGCCCTGCGTCGTGTCCGGCAGAGCGGGCGGCCAACCGCTATTCAGTGCTTCGCGGGGGCGATGCGGCGGGCGGCAGCGGCCGCATCCACAGCCACGCACAGACCACGGCCATGCTGCCGATGGAAAAAGCCTTCACCCAAGCCACCGGCACGCACCACAGCATGATCCCGGCGCAGACCAGCATGGTCAGGGTCGCCATCCACTTGCCGCGCCGGCTCACCGCGCCATGTGCCTGCCAATCACTGATCGCAGGTCCGAAGCGCGGGTGCCGGAGCAGCCACTGATGCAGCCGCTCCGAGCCGCGCGAGGCGGCCCACGCCGAGACCAGGATGAAGACGGTCGTGGGCAGGCCGGGCACGAAGATGCCAACGATGCCGGTGGCCAGGCTGGCGTAGGCCAGCAGCCACCACGCCCAGCGGAAGCGCACCCGGCGCACGGGCGCCGGAAGCTGCGGTTCGGCAGGACGGTCAGGCAGGCTCATGCCGTCAAGGATACCGGTAGTGACGGCCGCTGGCCGTCAACATCACGGTAGGGACAGCCGCTGTCTCAGGGCTCCGACACGCCCAGCTGGTCCAGCACGAACGCGTAGGACTCGGCCAGCTCCCTGTAGCGCTGGAACCGCCCGGACTTGCCGCCGTGACCCGCCTCCATGTTGGTACGGAAAACGATCGGGTGGCTGCCGGTATTGTCATCCCGCAGCCGCGCGACCCACTTCGCCGGTTCCCAGTACTGGACCTGCGAATCCCACAGGCCCGTCCCTACGAACAGCGCCGGGTAGGCCTGACGCGTCACGTTGTCATACGGCGAGTACGCGAGCATGTAGTCGTAGAACGGCTTCTGCTCCGGGTTGCCCCACTCGTCGTACTCATTGGTGGTCAGCGGGATGGTGGGGTCCAGCATGGTGGTGACTACGTCAACGAACGGCACCTGGGCCACCATCACCCGGTAGTCCTGCGGTGCCTGGTTCGCCACCGCCCCCATCAGCAGGCCACCGGCGCTGCCACCGGACGCGGCCACGCGATCCTTTGCGGCCCAACCCTGCTGCACCAGCCCGCGCGTCACGTCGATGAAATCGTTGAAGGTGTTCTGCTTTTTCAGCAGCTTGCCCTCCTCATACCAGTCGCGGCCCATTTCCTGGCCGCCGCGGATATGCGCGATGGCATACACCACTCCACGGTCGAGCAGGCTGACCGCGGTCTGGTTGAAGTACGGATCCATCGACATCCCGTAGCTGCCGTAGGCGTACTGGAACAGCGCGCCCTTGCCGTCCTTCTGGAAGCCCTTGCGGTACACCAGCGACACCGGCACCTTGACCCCGTCGCGCGCCGTGATCCAGACGCGCTCGGTCTGGTACTTCGACGCGTCATAACCGATGACCGGCTGCTGCTTCAGCTGCCGGCGCTCGCCGGTCTGCGTATTGAGCTCGAACACCGTGGTCGGCGTGGCCATCGAGGTGTAGGCGTAGCGCAGCCACGGCGTATCCGCTTCGGTGTTGTCGTCCAGCCCCATGGAATAGGCCGACTCATCGGCCTTCACGTAATCGGTCCGTCCATCCTTGAACAACAGGCGGATGCGCTCCAGGCCTTCGGAGCGCTCGGCGATGGCGGTGAACCCGTCGAACAGCTCGAAGCCTTCGATGTAGACCGCCGGGTCATGCGCGATCCAGTCTTTCCACTGCGCACGCGAGGTGGCATCGGTCGGCGCCGTGACCAGCTTGAAGTTCTTCGCACCGTCATTGGTCCGGATCACCCACCGACCGTCGAAATGATCCGCGTCGTACTCCACCTCCCGGTGGCGCGGGGCCAGCACGGCGAACGTGGTCGGATCGCTGGCGGGGGCGTAGCGCTGTTCGGAGGTCACCGTGCTGTGCAGGCCGATGGTGATGAAGCGATCGTCGCGGGTGCGGCCGATGCCCATGTAGAAGCTGTCGTCTTTTTCTTCGTACAGCACCAGGTCCGCGCTGGCCGGCGTGCCCAGCACGTGCTTCTTCACCCGCACCGTGAGCAGCGTTTCCGGATCGTTTTCCACGTACAGCACCGTGCGGTTGTCATCGGCCCAGACCACCTCGCCAGACGAACCGGTGATGGTGTCCGGCAGCACCTGGCCGGTCCGCAGGTCCTTGAAGCGGATGACGTACTGGCGGCGGCCCACATCATCGTCGGCCCAGGCCAGCAGCTGGTTGTCCTGGCTGACTTCCATTGTGCCGACGCTGAAATAGCCCTTGCCAGCGGCCATCTGGTTGACGTCCAGCAGGACCTCTTCGGCGGCCTGCATGTCACCCTTGCGGCGCGCGTGGATGGGATAGTCCTGGCCGGTTTCGTAGCGGCTGTAATACCAGTAGCCGCGCTCACGCGCCGGCACGCTGGAATCGTCCTGCTTGATGCGCGCGACAATCTCGTTGTACAGGGTGTCCTGCAGCGGCTTCAGTGGGGCCAGCACCTGGTCGGTGTACGCGTTCTCTTCCTGCAGGTAGGCCAGCATGGCCTTGTCCTCGCGCTTGTCATCGCGCATCCAGTAGTAGTCGTCATTGCGGCTGGCGCCGAACGGCGCCTTGACTTCGTGGGGACGCTTGACGGCATCCGGCGCGACGGTCGGCGGGGCGGCGTGGGCAGTAGTGGTCATCAGGCTCGCAAGCAGCAGGCAGAGGGGTGACTTCACGAAATGAGGCTCCTGGCAGGGATTTGCAACGGCTTCCATGTCCGCCCAGTTTCCCCTGAAAGCCCCGGTAGAGTCGACCCATGGTCGACTGCCCCGAACGATCGGTAGAGTCGACCCATGGTCGACTGCCCCGAACGATCGGTAGAGTCGACCCATG